>JAUWLY010000263.1 GCA_030613445.1 Candidatus Stahliibacteriota bacterium
ACTAGCGACGAAAAGGCACTGCACAACAATTCTAAATTCTACATTCTAAATTCTGCATTCTAAATTCCCCCCTGCTCCTTAACACCCACTTAAAGTAACCATAAGCCACGCGCGACGAATATACCTCCACATTTATCTAAAACCAAAAAATATTCCTTCCTCTTACCTGTTATTCATCACTCATCATTTGATACGTTCTACTTTTATGCCTTTGTTAAGTTCCAATTAACTGTTCCGCAATTACAGCGAACGCCAACATGAACCATTCCCTTCTGTACAACATGCAACATTCCACTGCACTTTGTACATATAAATAAGGCAAACAAATCTTGGAATGCCTCTGTCAGGGGCTGAAAATCACTTTTGGAAAAATTTGCCCATTTGTTGTAGTGTACATTAGCATTTATAGCCCATTGCTCAGCTCCACACCGTTTATATATTTGCTCAACCGTAGTATCCAATTCTTGCAAGTTCTCAAAATTGTCCTTATTTCCCCATGACTGTGCTGCGTTCTTAGCTTTTTTGAGTAAAGATCGATATTGACTCATTGCCGCGGGCAATAAATCTCCCAATTCCCAGCGAGCACTTAATCTGTATTTTACGCGTGCTTGAAGATAATCGCATACGTTTGCAAAAAACTCTTCACATCCATGCCGTAGTTTATGTGAGGCACCTGAAACATCGTTTCTTTCCAGATCTTTAGCTATGCGTTTCCACATTTCTGGTTCATAGTTGACTTGAGGACCCATTTCTAAAGACCAATTGTAGAATTCAATCGTTCCCCCAGTTCCTACAACGCCTTCGCTTTTCAGTTGATTTGCCCATGTTTTGTCATGCGTTGTAATTATGAATTGCCTGTCTGGAAAAGAAGTCGCTAATAATCTACATACATCCCTCCGGTGACCATTATCAACAGACATCACTACGTCGTCAAGTATTACCAAGTCAATCAATCCCTTCGTCAAAAGTTCAGCCAAAGCCAGATAAAGACAGAGGCCCATGCTATCCTGATGACCTTCGCTGTGTAGAGCATGTGGTGGATGAGCACCTCGACCATAAAAATCCACTTCTAAATCCAGTCTCGATTCTTCAGGCTTTATCGTTGCCGCAAACTCATTCTCATCTTCATCATGTAATCCGCGATATAGTTCCACAAATCTGTCTCTTACCGCGTCGTAAAGCTCTACCAAGATCTTGTCTCTGGCCGATAAGAAACGGTCGTGCAGAATACCACTCCGCTTCATATAGAGTATCGCTTTCCTTTCATCATCTTCGAGACTTTCCAAAGAACCCAGATTTTCTTCAAGCCTAGTTAGCGTATCCCAAGCCGTTTGTTCAGGTGTACTTTCTGGATACGTCTTTTTCAAAATCGTATCGACATTTTTAAGTACCTCTGAGATGTTTGTAGGTGCAACCATCCTATTGATCTCAACAGTGGTAAATCCAGTTTCTGTATATTCTTCTACGACTGATCTTAAGGCATCGGAAAGCTTCCGTAAGCTCTCGAGCCATGATTCCAATATTTTACGATCACCGTTTAAACCAGCTATCTTCACCGCCGTGATGACCTTCTGCAAGCTCGCTATGGTATTATTAACGCTAGTAAAGATAGTGTCGACCAAAATTCCAATCTCCGCTTGATAACCTTCTGCTAACTTTGCAGTCTTCAGCTTTTCCTGCAAATATTCTAACAATTTCCCAGGTTGCCAAGGTTTATCACATAGGGGGCATCTACCTGTCTCATCAACCAAAACCATGCCTTGTTTAATCAGTTTAACTCTTGCTAATGTGTGCATTAATTCTGGATTCGCCCTGATTTTCTTTATTATTTCACGTAGTCTGGTGTCGCTTTCAACAACCTCCGCCCCTACTTTCTCAGATGTTACTTGTTGTAGGTTTTGAATATCTCTGTCTACAATAGTAACGTTAATCCCCTCAGCCTTTGGCTGAACTGTAGGAGATTTAAGACCTTTTTTCAAAATATTAGAAGACAACTCCATTAGAGGTTCTCCTCCCAGAACCTTACGATTCTTATTAACAACATGGAGGACTATATCTTCTTCGTATTTTTTCTCTTGTACAGTTACACTGACTCTGCTTTTAGCCTGACTTACTGCAGCTACTGCACTCTCCAGCGCTCTTTCGAAATCATTTCTAACCCGAACAAGTGTTGTTCTAGTCCTTTCAACTTCAGTAATATTTAAGAGTTCCTGAATCTCTTGCGCACGGCTGGTCGCATCAGCGGTGACGAATTTGAGTATCTCGCGCCTGCTCAAAATATGTAGTCCCTGCTTTGCAAGTTCTAACACAATCTCCAGATTCCCATCACTATCTCTGCATTCCAGCTTATTCGGTTTCCCTATAGACCTTTTCAGTTCCAATCGCTTCCGTGAGTTTGGTAACTCAATTATGGCCCTAACCATACTATCTTCTGGCTTGTGGTCTACATGAGGTCCGTGCTTTGATAAAGTAATATCGCCTGTTCCCTTACCTGTAAGCCTTTGGATTTCGCCGGTCAGTAGGAAATCGATCGCATCTACTACTGCACTCTTTCCAGATCCGTTTGGTCCCCAAATAACGAAATTTTCTCCATTAGGTTTTATGTCCAAGTGCTTTATGCCCCGAACCTTATCAATTTCCAGTTCGATTATCCTCATTATTCATCTCCGAAATATCTCTGATAGCTTCTTTGACTTTGGCAGTTTTGTGTAACTCACTTTTGGTTACTAACAGTTTCAAACGTTGAATTGTTTCAAAGTCAAATTCTTCTTGTCCTTCAATGCTAAAGATGAGTTCATCATATATCTTCTCAACAAGTGGTTTCTGATTAAAATTTTCTTTTTGTTCCATTTTTCTATCCAATAATTGATTATACATAATTTTGATTTTTCAAAGAATCCCATACTGTAGGCAACAACCACAATTCCCGCTAACAAATTCGTTTCGAGTATCTTGTATCCAGCATCGAGAATCCAGTATCGAGATAACGCCCCCGATGCCTTCTCATGCTGCCGCCTATCTTCATTATTTTCACACAACAAATTTCACCGCTTTTTCAGCGTACCTTATGTCAATCTAAAAATTTATAATTTGATCATATTTAAATTACGCCCTTATCTGGGCAGCAATCACTTCGTCGGTAATACGGCTTTCTATCATTTGTGTATTCACAATCCCGATAAGACGTCCACTTGATGAAACAACTGGTAAAACTCCAAATTTATTTTCTCTGATTTTGGGCACGATGCTAACTAGACTTTCCTCCTCAACGACTGACTCACATATGGCGTCATCTCCGAATATTTCCGTTATATTGTTTTCTTCTATAGCTCTTATGAATCTTTCCAGCATTCCATGCAGATGTGGTGTGCTCTTAAATACCTTTACAGGAATTATGTACAAAAACTGACCATCAGATTTTTTGATTTCGAAATATTCAAGATATGGTAGTCCTTCAATATATGCATTTATCGCATCATGACCGTAATAATCTTCCTTTCCGATTATGAATGATAAGCGCTTTATTTTCTCACGTTCTTTATCTGAGAGCCTATTCAACTGCTCATATGTTCCTTTCTCATGTACTGGCAGACCTTCAAGTACATCTGTAGCAATAAGATTGACTCTCCCTATAGGATTTCGCAACAAAGACTCCAATTCTATTCCAAAGCCCTTAAATTTCTTTATGTATCCCCCAGCTATCAGGGCAATTAGTAAAGGTACTCCAGCAACCACTAGCCACCTTGTTTCAAGTGTTAATATCCTCGCCCCAAGATACTGTAGATACAAAAATACAGTAAGCAATACTATTGAAATTACAAAACACCATCCTAGAATACCATGTTTTATATTCTTCATCTGCTTAATCCACCTTAAGATAAAATCAATTACCATTACCATCAAATCATCCTTTTACTACTCACCTTATAGCCGTTCCCGGCCACCAAAATGTTGATAACAAAATCTCCACCCGGCATCATTTAACCAATTCGCTAATTATCTAATCCAGCATCGAGAATCCAGTATCGAGATAACGCCCCCGCTGCCTTCTCCTGCTGCTGCCCCCAAAATACCCCAAATTATCTTGTCCGTCAAATCAATTTCTGTCTTCCGCCGCCTGCAATCCGTAGTAAAAAGTCCGCGTTAGTCCGTGGTAAAAAGTCTGTGTTCGTCAGTGCTCAAATAAAGCACTTTTTTGCACATTTTTGACAACTTATGTATTCTTTTTGACTACTTTTTGACTATATTTAGACCATAATTGCGCTATATATGACATTATTGAGCCGACAACCCCGGCTGGAATGTTGATACCAAAAGCCCGAATCCGAATCCCTGCATGCAGTAGGCAGGGATCCAGATGCTAACTTCTCACTTGTCCCTTATCCCTTTGATTTTTACATTTCCCTCCATAACCCC
>JAUWLY010000179.1 GCA_030613445.1 Candidatus Stahliibacteriota bacterium
CGTATAGAATTGTATGACCGTATTACCCGACATGTCCCTGGTGGGAATACCGAATCTCTGACCTCCCAGAATACTGGCTTGTTCATTGTCAACCGCTGCTATCCTGGGTGTAGAAATAGTTTGAGCTTTACCACTCTCTTCAAGCATGCTAACGACCGCATTGATCTGGGCTAGTGACGGTATACTTCCGACATTGAATATTCCGTAACCGACAATTGAAGATTCTTCAGGACCACTGGTGACATCGGCTCTCAATATCCGACTCTCTAACCCTTTGAGTGTCCAGCTGATGCCTAATCCCCTTGAATGAGAGGCGTCTATATCGATAACCTTACATTGAATTTCGACTTGTGGGGTTGGTGTATCGAGTAGCTTTACGAGCTGTTGAATTCTTTGATGAATGGGGTCAACCTCGGTAACGACGAGAGAATTTGTCCGTTTATCAATGTTTGCTTTACCTTTTGGAGAAAGCATTGCTTCTATTTTATCAAGCATCCTCGTTGGTGTGGCGAATTCTAGTTTGTATATTTTTGAACTCAATGGTAAGTCATAGTCTTGTTTGTTAAGATTATCAGCCGTATCAACTCTAATAACGCCAGGGTCTTCCCGATATGCAAAGCCAGAAGCTTTGAGAATGATATCTAGTGCCTGACGCCAGGGAACATTATGCAGTCTGACCGTAACTGTTCCTTTGACGTCCTTGCCCGCAACAATATTTATACCGGCATATTCAGACAAGGCTCTCAGTACGGTTAGAATGTCAGCATTCTCAAGGTCAATAGAGATTGGTCGGCCAGTAACTGTGCCCGCTGGTTTTGTCTTGGCGATCGGTGGCGCAACCTCGGGTGTTGTTGTTGGAGGAATAGTCAGGATATCAGCACCGGATGTCTGCCAGTATGGGAAAGTAGAGACTAGACCGGTAAGGATCGTTACTGCGAAATCATTTCCTTCAGTCAACGTAAGATAAGAGTAGTCGTTATCCATGATGCCGACAATTCTGATTAGGTCGGGTTGTTCATTGAACCCAGTTACTGACAATTCTTTTAAACCACCTCGGTTGACGGAAAACTTTTTACCAACGAGTGAACTCGTGACGCCTGAACAGTCAACGACGATTCTCGGTGGATTTTTCAAAGTGAACGAATTTGCAACAAATGGCGCATCTGCCTTTATAAGAAGTTTTGTGTTTACTCCCTCAGAGACCACGTGTAGATTACTGATGACAGCACCACTTGCCAAAGAAATCAATAATGTGAGGATTAAAATATTCCTCATGTTTTACCTCCTTTTCTCTTGCTGAAGCCTTAGTTCAAATTTTGTTTTCACGCCTGCGTGCGTTATCTCGAAAATAATCCCTTGACGATTTATTTCAGCAACTCTGCCACCTGCAACCCGGTCTCCTTTTTTGAGAATGTAACCGTTGTTTAATCCATCTTTTACCAAACCGTAGTATCCTTTATCACCCCATAGAACACCAATTAAGGATAAATTCTCAACACTGAGATGACTTGCTTTGCCACCTTCTCCTAACTCTGAACCTACTAATGGCACAAAGGGATCTCGTCTACCGCTTTGTTTATATGTCCATTCTTCTACAGGGAAGAAGGTATCCGCTACCGCAGGAGTTGTTGGTGCTTGGTTAAATATCATTACTGCGCCGAGTATGCTAATTACGAGGTGGAACATTTTTTACCTCCTTTTGTTTGGCGACTGTATAGGTAATGGTGCTCAAATCTGCTTGGATACTGCGCTTTTTACCAGTTTTGATCTTGATACTTGGAACATTGACAATTCGTGCAAGATTGCCAACATTGGATAGGAATTTACCAAGCTGATGATAACCACATGATACTTTAATCTGAACCGGGATCTCAGAGTAATTTGTTTTGGCAATGATACCGCTTGGTTTGAACAACAAGAAACTCACCCCTGCTTTAGTGCCAGAATTTGAGATTTGCTGAATGAGCGAAGGTATTTCTTTCGCTTTAGGTAGCATCTCTTTAGCTTTTTCCCATTCGATCTCGAGCCGTGCAATTTTTGCTTGAAGCTCAGGCAGTCTTGCTCGTGCTGCTTCAGCCTTTTGAACCTCGGTTTGCAGAGAGTCCCGATATGCAGTTATTTGTTTAATTTCCTTTTGATTGGCTTTAAAGGGCCAAACAAAGAAGAAAACAATTAGAACAATAATTAAGATGACGAAGAATATAAGTAATTTTTGATTTTTTTGTTCTTTAAGATTCATTTTTGCCTCGCAATTGATTCCTGATACCCAACACTAGCGGTCAAGGTGAATTCCATCATCTCTTGGTTTTTCACGGCTTTTTTCTCAAGTACGGTCAAATCGACATTGTGTATATAGTCAGATTCTTCAAGACGATTCATGAAATCGGCAACCAGCAAGTTAGAGGCGGTGACACCTTTCACCTGCATATTATCACTGCTGATATTTAGAGATTTTAGCCAAGTAAACTCAGGGATACGCGCTGCTACTTCATCGAGAACGTGAGCGATGAAGAATCTATTTCTATTCAGTTCCTTTATGGGGTTGATCAAAGCAGCTAATTCACGTTCTCTTTTTTCTAGACTATCAACTGTTGCCTTGTAGACTTTCAGTTCTTCAAGGCGACCGTTGAGATGCGTGATATCTTTATTTAAGCCACTTCTTTGATTGAGTTGTATAAGTAGTGTAACACCAATAACGATGACAACAATAACGACGCCGATTATGTAGAGAACAGTGCTTTGTATAGAGGGTAGTTTAATGCCGGGGCGCGCTGCTTTTGCTGCCTTGCGCTTTGGTGCTCGTTTTTTCTTGGCAGTCTGCGCTAAGTTTATCTTAATCATCTTACTCCCCCCTTAATGCTAAACCAGTAACCTGGGCCAATATTGGACCTATAACATCAACGCCTTCAGGCCCAAATATTGTAGGGTCATAAATAATGTTTTTAAACGGATTGATAAGCTCAATCGGTATCCCAAGCCTTCTTTTTAGATATTCTAAGAGATTAGGGATTAGAGAACCACCACCAGAAAGATACATACGAGTAACTTTTTCTTCACCAGTTACACTGGAGAGAAACTGTAAGCTGCGTTCTATCTGGGTTCCGAGATCGCTGACAAATGATTCGAACACACCCTGTATAGAATCTTGCGATGCACCAACAGGGGTCGTACCCTTTACAGCATTAGCAGCATCTTCGTAGTTAAATCCAACTTCTTTCTGCAATTTGCTAATAAAGGCATTTACCCCGTAGTATACATCGCGCGCCGATAAAGACGAGCCGCCTTTTATAACATTGATGACTGTCATTCCGGCACCGATGTGGATTAAACAGATGATTTCGTCAGCTGTGGGTGTGTAGTTATATTCGAACACATTTTGTATCGCGAATGCGGTGGTGTCAACAATGATTGGATTAAGATTAAGCTCTTTTAATAAAGCGGAGAGATTACTAATCAACTCATTCTTGGCTGCAACTAATATTACTTCTTGCTGATTTTCACCAAAATTCGGGTTAACAATATCAAAATCGAGCGAAACTTCATTGATATCAAAGGGAACATACTGTTCAGCCTCCCATTTGATTTGCTCTCTTGTATCAGCTTCACTCATACGATCCATTGTTATCCGTTTGATGATGACGTCACGGCCTGCTAGACCAATCACTACATCTTTAGTAGTGAATCCTTTATTTTCAATTAAACTTCTAATTGAATCTAATACAGCCTCCCTGTCAATAATCTCTCCCTCGACTATAGCATCAGGTAAGACTTTTGAAAGCCCGTAATTAAGTAGTTTTCTATTCTTACCAGTGCTCAATTCCACCATTTTGGTTTGGCTTGAACCTATGTCAAGACCAACAACCTTTTTCTTCTTTCCGAACATGGCTACTCCTTTTTATTTTCACAATTTGAATTATTATATATATAATTATTTATATGTCAAGAGGCAATTTAATAACAAAGAGCGAATTGCTTAAAAATAAGCTTTAGCACATTGCTTCTTTTATAGAATTTCCAACTGAGATATTTATGGTGCAAAATATTGCAGGGTAATATAAGGTGATATCGCAAGATATAGTGGCGATGAATGTCGATATTAATCAGCCTTCGCGAAAATCGAAATTCTTGTCTGTTTTTTTCTTGAATTGCAGGAAATTCCCTTGCTCTATGCTTTTTCTGATGCCGCTCATTAACTCCATATAGAAATGTACATTATGATAACTGACTAGTCGACCGGCGAGGATTTCACCGGTGTTGAATAGATGTCGTATATAAGCACGGGAGAAATTTCGGCAGGTGTAACAGTGACAGTTTTTGTCAAGAGGTGCATCTTCTTCAGCGTATTTACCAGCTTTGATAATCACTTTTCCCTGGGAAGTGAATGCCATCCCGGTTCGACCATTGCGTGTTGGCAGGACACAGTCGAACAAATCAATGCCTTGTTCTACTGACTCAAGGATATCCTCAGGATAGCCACAACCCATAAGGTACCTTATTTTATTCTTAGGGATCAGCCCAGCGCAAATCTGCACCATTTCATTGGTTAGCAATGAAGGCTCACCGATCATGAGTCCACCGAGGCCATAACCGGCAAACTTAAGGTCAACGATGCGTTGTGTGCATTCGCGGCGCAGTTCTTTGTACGTAGCTCCTTGGATTATGCCGAATAATGGGACTTTTTTTTTACGTTGAGACTCCGTTTTGCCCAGTTAGCAGTACGCTCAACTGCGATTCTGGCATCGAGCAATTGTGCTGGATAAGAAGTGAAGAAATCCAATACCATAGCAATGTCTGAACCTAATTCATTCTGGATCTCAACTGCAAGCTCGGGGCTCAGGAAATGCTTGGAGCCATCAAGATGGGATGAGAATCTAATACCTTGATCACTGATCTTTGTCAGTTGGCTTAGAGAATAAGCCTGGAAACCACCTGAATCAGTAAGTATCGCTCGGTCCCAATTCATAAACTTGTGTAGGCCACCAAGTTTATGAATGAGTTTTGATGTAGGTCGGAGCATCAAATGATACGTATTAGCCACGATGATCTGGACACCGATCCGTTTCAGTTCACCTGGCGAGGTTGCTTTTACTGATGCTTGCGTGGCTACGGCCATGAAGTTCGGGGTTGCAACTGCATAGTGTGGCGTTTTCAAGATACCAGTCCGGGCTTGCGAATTAGGATCTTTGTTTTGAACCTGAAACCGGATCATTTCATCACTTCTTTGTTTGCGTAATTTCGTTTCAGGGCAAAGGTGCTGATGTCATAAGGAGTTTTCCCTTCGGCGATAAAATCAGCGGCGAGCGAGCCGATCTCTGGTCCTAACATAAAACCATGACCGCACATGCCGCCGACAATATAGAACCCTTGGATATCAGTTTTATCAAGGATTGGATTACCATCTGGGGTCATTTCATAACTCCCTGACCATTGACGGATAATCTTTATGTCTGACAGCCTCGGTATTAAGCGACCAGTTCGGCGTCCCATTTGCTTGACAAATTCAAATGAAGTACCTAAGCTGTGACCAGGGACATTAGGTTTGGGCGTGTAGCAGCCAATAATACTTCCTTTGCCCCACTTCTGGTTGAAGTAGCATCCATCATCGCGGTAATCGACGATCATCATATCAAAGAATCTTTCCATGGGTTCAGTTATCAAAGCTTCATGGCGTTCGGCTTCAATTGGCACTTCAATGCCGACGAGTTGTGCAACATTTTTTACAAACGGACCTGCAGCATTGACGATTATTGGTGCGTAATATGTTTCATTGTCCCTGGTCGTTATTGATGTCACTTTGCCAGCGTTGATATTTATGCTGGTGACTTCTTTATGGGGGATGACTGCGCCGTTTTTTCCTATATGTTTCGCATAGCCATCAACACATAAGAACGGGTTTGCCTGAGCATCACTTGGACAGTAAGCACCACCTAATAAATCATCCGTGCTTACACCCGGTACGATTTTTTCGATGTCATCGCGACTGATATAGTCGACATCGAGCCCCATACTTTGTTGTAACTTGATTAATTCCAGATAGGTTGTTTTCTTAGCTTCGGTATGGGCCAAGAATAGATAGCCACCTCGATGGAATTCAACATCTTGATCTAATACCTCGGCCATGGACTCGAATTTTTTCATCGACTCCATGGCTACTCTGATACTGAGTTCAGTAGAAAATTGTTGCCGAATACCAC
>JAUWLY010000197.1 GCA_030613445.1 Candidatus Stahliibacteriota bacterium
TTAACCGGCCTGAATCCTAAAGAGTGGACCAGTAAAAAGGTCACTGATTATCCGGCAAAGGAATGGGGGAAATATCATGGGACCGTTGATCCTTCATTCTTCGGATTTGAAACAAATGTACCATCTTCTTTGCTGGCAACCAAGAATGGGCCTTTACTTTGTATGCCAAGTGGACAGACAGTGAATTTAATTGATAAAAACGTAACGATGCCTGACTGTCCAGACACAGGATGTATCTGTTTATTTGATGAAACTTTAGTAATTCAATCTGGATCATAACGTAGCATTATAATGCGGGGAATCCCGCTAAACTTTCAAGCATGAGGTCAAAAAATGAGTTGGAATTTTTCTACCGGTCTGCAAGACGCAATTTTAGCACGGCAAACAAAAAATGGAGCGTATGTTCTCGGTAGTACAGCGAGTATCCCTATAACTTTTACTACTGCTGGGATTACGGCTGCAAGTGGACTAGACGCATTTGATGTCGATGCTTGGGTATTGGCTATAAGTCCATTGAATAACAATGTAATGGCTAAAGTATTAACGTCAGCGGCTGCTGCTTTAACTTTTGAGGCAGCATCATGGACAGCGGAAGCGGCTGCAGCCAAAGCATGTCTTATGACAGTAGTAGGCGGCTCTTTCAAAGAGGTTATGCAGAATAGTCGCCTTGACCTTTATTCAGGGTCCAGGCCGATAAATGCAGACACAATCGAATCAGGTACACTTCTTTGCACAATTACAGCAGACGGTCTTACTTTTGTCTCCGGGACAACTACCAATGGCCTTAACCTGGGGCAGTTGGCTTCCAGCGTATTGAAACGTGGACTTGATCCTGCCACTGCTGCAACCGAAGTGTGGAAAGGAGACGGACTCGCAGCAGGGACAGCATTATGGGGTAGGTGGTATGCAAATACGGTTGTCACCGGGGCCAGTACCACGGCAGTTCGCCTTGATGGGGTGGTAACAACTACTTCCGGTGGCGATATTGTTATGTCGAGCGGCAGAGACGTTGCTGTTGATGTACCTGCCGTCGTGACTGATGTGAACATCACCACTGGTGGGGTATAAACTCAAATGGTAGAATTTGCTGTATGGTCTGAAAATAGTACAGACTTTACTATCACAAATAATGGGCTAACGGCGACAAACTCTGCCTCTGGCTGGCGTACTGCCATAATAGATATGCCATTGTCGCCCCCCTGTTATTTTGAAATAGTAATACTGTCTGTTGATTCAAACTTTCATCCTGGTGTATGTGAGCTTAGTTTCGATCTTGCGTATACTCTTGGGTCTTCTGCGGCTTCTTATTCCTACAAGCAGTCAGGCACTAATGGCGGAAGCACATACAATAATAGCAGCTACACGGTATACGGTGACACCTTCACTGCAGACGATGTTATTGGGATAGCAATCAGTGCAGATGGTAAAATCTGGTTTAGCAAAAACGATGTATGGCAGAACAGCGGCAACCCAGCAACCGGAGCAAATCCAGCATATACAGGTTTAACAGGAGACAAATACGGGGCTTTCACGGTTTCAAATGCCAGTTACGCTGCAACATTGCGATCTTCTCCTGCTGATTTTACAGGTACGGTCCCAGCGGGATTCACAGGCGGAATATTCATCCCATCAAATGTCGATGAAATTACTAGTGGGATCGGGTTTAGTATCACAGCAAGCGCTTTTTCAACAAGTGCTATCAAGCTGAATAGCGGGATAGGTTTTAGCATCAGTATTGCAGCGGCAACGCAGCCGGTTGCTACTAATGTAGGAATTGGTTTCGGTGCGAACATGGCAGCATACACACAACCAGAAGCATCCTGTAATGTTGGGATAGGTTTCAGTTCTTCCGTAGCAATCCTGCCGTGGAGGGCAATTCAAGGCATAAATATTGGTATTGGTTTCAACAATGCTGTCACGATAGCGAAGCAAAGCGAAAACATATTGAATTGTAAGATTGGTTTTTCTGCACAGGTGACAGGGAATATTTCAAATGGAATCATCATGAATGCTGGAATTGGTTTTTCTAATATTATTGACATTGATAATGATGGAGATACAGAGGCAACTTGCAGTCTACCGGCATACTCATCTGATAGGTGGTGTTAAGTGGGAGTGATAGCAGCACAAAGGGTGATTGGTCCGGCAGGCGGTAAAGTGACAACTGAATTGTCGTATAGTTTCAACTCCATAGCTGTCATTAACGGTTTTCCCTTCGAAGCAAATAGTTCAGGACTGTTTAAATTTAACAATGATGAGTAGGATAACGAATCAAATTATACCCGTTCCTTCACCCTGGCAGTAGGATATTAAGGAGAGAATATGAGTTTTGTAGATACCGTTCCTTATCGGGCAACAAGCGTATACGCCCCAATTAATGATATTCAGAATACAATTGATTATACAAGGGATTATGCCAACGAGCAAAGAAACGCCTTATCGTTAGCGATTGAAAATCTTGAGGCGCTTGTCGGTTCGTATACTCCTAATTTTGACAACATTTCCGCAAATATTCCAAGTATTGTTTCGCCGTCCTATCCAGATGCACCGGACTTAACGGTTGATCTGAACGAGAATTGGCCGGAAAACAATATTCCAGACCCAATGATAAGGGATATCTCCCCTGATTTCTCATTTATTGATCCTGTCCCTCCTGATCAAATTGATCCGAGCTTTGATTATACTCCAGGTGTTTATGTTTCTTGCTTGTGGAATGAACTTTGCTCATCCATACGGAATACTCTGATTAATGGCGGAACAGGCCTAAGCGATCTTATTTACAGTCTGATAATCGATAGAAACCAGGAGGCAAGGCGTAACGTCGAGGATGCGGCCAGACAACATGTGTATGATGCAGTTGGAAGCAAGGGCTTCGATCTTGCTGGTGGACAGGTGGCAGCGGTAATCCTTGAATTTGAAAAGGATATTCTGGCAAAAGACCTTGATGCGGTGAATAGTACGACCATAAAGGACTTCGAGTTGGCGGATGCGAACAGTCGGTTTGCCAAAGAACTTGCTGCCAGGATGGAGGAAATTCAGCGTACAGCCTATGACAATGACGAGAATCGTTTGTTTGAGATAGCCAAGGTTTCCAAAGAATTGATAATTGCTATCTTTGAACAGAATGTAAAAATATTTATATCCCAATGGGAAGGGATTAAAATCAAACTTGAAGCTATTAAGATTCAGGTCGATACAATCATTGCCTATAATGAAAATCAAATTAAGGTTTTCTTGGGAAGGATTGAAGGTTTTAAAATTGAAAATGAGGCAATAGCAGCAGAAAACAATTCTAAGACTGACACTGCAAAGGCCAAAGTTGATATTTATGGAACAGAAGTAAACGCAATCTCAACACAATTCATGGCACTTGTCGAAGAAGTAAAAATTGCGCTTGAACAATATCGCCTTGAACTTGATGAATCTATTAAAAAGGAGAAAATAAATCTTGAAGCATACACTTCTGCTGCTGCCCTTGCGGAACGTGTCGCCGAATCAGTAGCCAACATTGCCTCTCAGTCTATTGCCTCTGCACTTGGCGCATTGAATACGACCGAGAGTATTGGATACAATGGTAATGAATCAGTGCGTTATGGGGCAACACTTACTAATTCGTTACAGGAAGGACATTCTTATGAAGAGGAATAATATTAAGCAGTTATGGTAGAGTTTCCTAAAATACCGATCCGCTTTCATTATTCAGGGGATAAAATTGCAGCAACAGCCTTAGCTGGATTAGGCAAGAAAAGGTTTGCTGATTTAGTAAATTCAATGTTTTTCCAAGGGTTAAATACAGGGTTTAATACTTTAAAACTTGCTAACGGTTCAACGATAAAAACAATATCTAGCTATGGAGTTTCAAATATATATATCTATGTTCCAATATTACTTGAAGAGTTAGAAGATCAAGAAGAATGGTTCAGTTCAATCTTGTTTTATTACAGGATTAAAAATGATGGTGTCACATATTCTGAATTAAAAATGGATCGAATAATCATTTGGAAAATGAATCTTGGCGCTGGCCCCTCTTTTGCGAAAAGCATAGGTGATATTAACTGCGGTGGACGATTTACACCAGGAGAAGGAGAAATAGTTTTAGATGTAGATGTAATAAATGAGATCGTTTATCCAGAAGACCCAACAAGGGATACTTATGAAGAAACACAGTTAATAGCAGATGCTAATGCGTATATAGAACAAATAAATCAAATCTCTGATATATCAGGAGAAATGTTTAATAATAGGAAAATTTCTAATCCTGTAAAAGCATTTGAAATTTGCAATGGTTTAAGCGTAGAACACGATGAGATAGAGTTGTATCTGAATGAAGGTTGGCTTGATGCTGAGTTACTTGGATATGATTACTGGCACATGATCGAAGAATATCCGAATACTTCTTCACTTCAAACGGCATGGAAAAATAAATATTGTCCAGCATCAGGTGGTGATCCGGCAACTGATTATGACGCTAATATCTGGCCTGGAATAGATGACAACGCAGAGTGTTATGGTCTATTTACTTACCAAAGGAATGCTCTCGACTTTAATGATCCTGCTAATCCAGATTGGTGGAATCACCATTATGTTTGTTGTGCCAGAGATATTGAGATTGGTGATTATCAGTATGGAGTCTATGATCTGAAAGGATTATTTATATTTGGGAATACGATAAGCAGTTTATATGCTGAAGAAGATGTATACAAAAACATATTAGACGGGGATTTTTACACAGGGAAAAATGGTATAAATCAATACCCATCATTTTTCTGTTTTTTTTACACAGGACAAGATTCAGGGGCAACAACTTTTACAGAAAACGCGTTTGATAATATTGGAGATGTGGCGACAAACACCAACAACACAATCTATTATGAGATTAATTATACAACTTCGTATGTCTCGGTTGGCGGAATAAACTCATTAGTGAGTCCACTCGAAACTATATCATTATCTGAAATGACAGAAGTTAATAATAACCTGAACGGATGCAACGACATAGATTGTTTTGAATTAGCTAATGAATTGTCAATCTTTGGCAATGCTACAACAGATGTCCGAGCTATATACTTCAACAGATTACCGTGTGAACTAATCATAGCAGGTGAAGATGTAGAATTCGTAAGCAAAGAATCTACTTGCTATTCTTCATTCTTTAGTCATAAAATAAATATACCAAACCCTGATGCTTTTGATAAAAATGGGCAGATAAATTTTGCAAGTTTAGTCTCGTATTATGAATCAAATGTTAAGGTACAGGCTGCATATATGTATGGAGTTTCAACAACATGGGTTTGCAACGGTGTAAACTATGGACCTGACTTTGTTGATGTACCTGAAACATACGCGCAGGCTCATGGTGTTGTAATTTATATATTTGCTCCAGAATATTTTGAGTCTGAGCTTGACCCTGTTAATTCACCAGAAGTGATGACTTATTGGGACATCCACACAGCACGATACACGAATAAGGCAATTAACCCATACAGGTGTCTTGATCTTGAGGAACGTGTAATAGAAGCTATTTCTGGAATAAAAAAGGATCATAGGGATTCAATTACATTATCTAAATATGATGGAAGCGACCCGGACTCTGTTTATTCTCTCGAACACTATAAATATTCGCAAACACACGGATTCATTAATAAGATATAATTGAGGGAAAATTATGCCAACAGCAGACGAAATGAAAAAGAAATTCTTTCAACTAGTAGGCGAATGCAGATTACCTGCTTCACCGAAAAATAGGTGGTGTTGATATGAGTATTGCTGTTCAAGGTGCGGTCGGCGATATAGGGCGTAAAGCTACTACAGAGCTA
>JAUWLY010000159.1 GCA_030613445.1 Candidatus Stahliibacteriota bacterium
GTCATAATAACCAACCTCTTGTGGATTGGATGGTACAGACACATCTATTATCCGAAGTCCAGCAAAGCCATCGGCAATATAGGCATAGGTTCCGGAAACACAAACACATTGAGCGTCACCTGATGTATCGTAATAGCCAATTTTTACTGGATTTGAAAGATCAGCGATATCCCATATCTCTAACCCTGTTACTCCATCAGCAATATAAAGTCTTTGAGAACTATACTCATAAAAAATGTTTCGAATAAATCCTCTTGTATGTATCGCCTCAGAAAATTTTAATGGATTTGCTGGCGCTGATACATCAAGTATGTATACTCCACCACCAGAACCTAAAAAGACAAACCCTCTTACTTCATCACATGCTATTGCATACGCAGATCCGAATGGCCAGTTGCCAATAAACCGCACATTCAGTGAATCAAACCACATTATGCTTTCGTTGATTTTAGAATCCTGTCTACGTGCATAAACTGAATCACATAAGGTCACAATTGAAAAAATTACAAATATTATGCGGTACTTAAACATATCCACCTCCTCTGCTATAATTATAAAAGTAATTCAGGTGTTGTCAACTCCCGTACAACTCACCAGGATGTCGAAGATCTCGAGTGTACCGAGAGGTTATAGACAACAAATAGGTAAAGATTCTTGGTAAATGGACCGCACAAATAGCACACAATCTAATAAGAGGGGTTGGTGTGAAGCCGGCCGCTTCTACTTTATAAAAACAACTTTCTTGGTAATTGAGTGACTCTCTATGGACAATCGTATGAAATAGACCCCTTGGGGTAAATTAGTTATATCAAATACATTGTTATGATTTCCAGGATTCTTTGATTCATCCACCATATTTTTAACCAATCTACCAGTGACATCATATAGTGAGATACTGACCTTACTTTTTTGATTCAAAGCATAATTGATATTACATTGATTGTTTATTGGATTGGGGTAGATGTGCAGACCTATCTGTGTGCGTATATTTCTCCAGTCAGATTCTTCATCAATCCCGACTAACGGATAATACTTACCCCAAATACGCTTTGTGTTTACCAGTTTGCCATTGACAGAATCAGTCCAGCCAGAATAGGTGACAAGAAGCTGATCTGTAGTTCCACGGGTTATTGCTGGTCTCAATTGATTGCCCATTTGTGTGCACATCATAAATGAATCAATAACCACTCCTGAAGGATTAATTTTAGCGCCGTGAAGATCGTAAAACATACCACTAGATTTGCCTTGCCAAATAACAACATAATTCGTTCCATCAAATGCGATAGAAGGTATCTCGTAAGAGTAAGCCATACTCATGCTAATAGCGATTCCGGTTGTGTCAAGAACAACACCATTTTGACTTACTCTGGCACCATAGATGTCAGGATTCTCAGTTGCATTATTACGCCAATCTTCCCATACGATGAAATAGTTTGTACCGTCAAATGTCACAGAAGGATACACCTGATCATAGGCTTCTTGAGTTATGTTTATACCTGCTGTATCAACAACACTTCCAGATTGAGTCACCCTTGCACCATAAATGTCCCATGAACCACTGCGTTTATCTTGCCACACTGCGAAATAGTTCGAACCATCGAAGGCAATCGAAGGATACCGTTGAGAAGAAGGTGCCGATGATACAGCAAGACCTAATGGATCAAGTACAATCCCTGATTGACTAATTCTTGCTCCATAAATATCGGCTTCAGATGTCGAACTGTTACGATAGTCAGTCCAGGCAACAAAATAGTTTATGCCGTCAAATACCACAGAAGGATATACTTGATCAGAGGCTTCTTGAGTTATGTTTATACCTGCTGTATCAACAACACTTCCAGATTGAGTCACCCTTGCACCATAAATCTCATTATACTGACTATTACGTTTATCGTGCCAAGTAACAAAGTAGTTGGCGCTGTCAATTGCCACTTCTGGGGCCCTTTGAGAACTATCTTCAGTAGAGATCACAATGCTTACCGGATCAAGTACAATCCCTAATTCGTTTATCCTGACACCATAAATATTAAATTCCATACCACAAAATTCATCCCAGACAACAAAATAATTTATGCCATCAAAAGTTATTGATGAAGTATGTTGGTAATGGGCGCTAGGCGAAAGTAAAATCCCGGTCGTGTCAAGAACCATCCCAGATGGACTTACCCTCGTACCAAAGATATCAATGTTATCCCATCTTGGCATATCTCCCCACACAACTAGATAGTTCGTATTATCAAAGGCGACTTGAGGCCTGAACTGATCACCTACTTCAGGTGATATTACAATACCGGCTGTATCGAGCACAATCCCCTGTGGTGTCACCCTTGCACCATATATTCTAAGATACCCACTTACAAGTAGATCACTCCATACTATCAGATAATTTGCACCATCAAACGCAACTGAATTATATGGTTTCATGGCATCACCGGTTGAATAAACGAGTATTCCAGAGGTGTCTATAACTGTGCCAGATGTGGTTATTCTTGAAGCATAGATGTCATAACTGTTCATATTCTTTAACCAGGTGATTAGATAGTTAACTCCATCAAAAGCTACTGCGTCGGGTCCTTCAAAACTTGACGATGAGGCTATTGGTATGCCTAAAGAATCAAGGACACTACCAGTAGGTGTAACTCGCGCACCATAGACATCACAAGATGAGTTGCGGTAATCACCCCAGACGACCAAATAATTGGCGCCATCAAAAGCAATGGCACCACCTGTTTGGTGGCCACCAGCGGTTGAAATTGCAATGCCAGCTGGATCAAGCACAGTACCAGATGGTGTAATTCTTGCTCCATAAAGATCAGTTTGGAATGGATTGTTTCGAAAATCTGTCCAGACGACCAAGTAATTGGTGCCGTCGAAAGCAACTGCAGGATCACATTGCCGGTCATATGCATTTGATATGACTATTCCATCTGGATCAAGAACCACGCCGGATGGTGTTACACGGGTGCCGTAGATATCGCGCACCAGGCTGTCACGAGAATCATCCCACACTACCAGGTAGTTAATACCATCAAATGCAACTGCTGGGAAAGCTTGGTACTCACATGCCGCTGAAATAACAATGCTAGCAGAATCCAATACGACACCCAATGGACTTACTCTTGCTCCAAATATGTCATAACGACTATCTGCCCGAGTATCTTCCCATACAACTAGATAATTTGAACCATCAAAAGCAACTGCAGACCATGCCTGGGCACCAAGTGCCCGCTCATAAACAAAATTAGTATCGAGAGGAAACCCACCTTCTTGTAAGGTAGTGTTGTATCGAAAATCGCGGAGCTGTGTAACTACTTCATTAACATTAAGTGGTGGTTGAATATCTTGTGAATGGAGTATCGTTATAACCACAAATAATCCAATGATAATGCACAAACTGCGTATTTTCTTCATTTTTCCTCCTCTCTACATCTCTCATATCTACAAAAGTTATCTTACTTTAACTACTTTTCCTGTAATCTTTCCATCAATTTCAATAAAATAAATTCCTGGTTTAATATGTTGTGGTAATACTACTCTTCCTGTGATGTCAAAGACTTTATAACTCTTATCTTCGGGTAGTTGCAGAGGTCCACTGAAAACAGTGCCTGATGTGATGCTCTTGACAATGGTGTTTCCTTCTTCAACACCCACCTTAGGTTCTATCTTAAGAAGCCAGAGGTCATAACTACCTGCACCGAATGAACTTGTATACCCAGCTACAATGTATCCGCCGTCAAACGTTTCTTGAATGGAAAGACCCGCATCATTTTCGGTTCCACCAAAAGTTGTCTCCCACAGTAGATTTCCCAGAGAATCGGTTTTAATTAGATAAACATCTTCTCCACCTGCGCCATAAGAATCTGTTATGCCTATTATAACAAACGAACGATCTGTTGTAACGAGCAAAGACATCCCAAGGTCCACGCCTGGTCCCCCATAGGTTCTTACCCACATGGTATCACCAATAGCGTCAGTTTTTATTAGAAGAACTTGGTAGTCTAAACCAAACGAATTGGTGTAACCTGTGATGATGTATCCACCATCAGCAGTTACTTGAACTGAATGGCCATACTCATGTTGACTTCCTCCAAATGTCTTTGTCCATAATGTATCACCCCATGGTGCGGTTTTTATAAGATATACATCCATACCACCAGCACCGAATGAATTAGTGAATCCGGTGATAATATATTCACCACCTGTGTCCATCTGAAATGAAGTTCCGATTTGAATACCGTTTCCACCATACGTTCTCGCCCACGATTCGTTGCCCAATGAATCCGTTTTGACAAGACATACTCTATGGTCAGCGGAACCACAGATAATGTAACCACCATCCGAGGTTTGTTTAACTGAATTCCCATATGAACCAATTCCCCAAATGTATATCTTTGTCCAAGCAGTATCACCCGAAGAGTCAGTCTTGATGAGGTAAGCATAGACATCATTTCCCACTGTATCATGAGTCGTGCCACTAACAATAAACCCACCATCGGTGGTCTGTTGTACACAGCTGGCATGGTCGCTGTCTGCACCACCATAGGTTTTCGTCCACGAAGTATCGCCCAATGAATTTGTCTTAATCAAATACACATCACAATATCCAGACCCTCCACCGAATGAATACGTGTATCCAACGATAGCGTATCCACTATCAGCGGTCTGTTGTAGACAGTTGGCAAAGTCGTTGTCTACACCACCATATGTTTTCGTCCACGAAGTATCGGGTGCTTGGGCAAAAAAGAGCGTAGGGAGTAGAGCTAAAAGAAGAGTAAGGCGAAACCATAAATATTTCATAATCCCTCCCTTTCTTAATAGAATACTTCAAATATTATACTCAAAAATTGTGAAAAAATTGTGAAAAAGGACGTAAGTTCGGCACAAAATGCGATCAGCAAAGAACAGATCAAGCGAAATAATTGTAAATGCTAACGTTGATGAGGACCTTTCAGCAGATCAACGGTCCACCAGTCCTTCGTTCTATTTTTGGCACAAATCTGACACAAGATAGTTGGGAGAATCCCCTTCAAGCAAAAAAGCAGTGAAAATTCGCACTTTGTTGTACGAGATTTCCCAAACAGAGCGGATTAGCATTCCACAGGGTTAAGTTAATTGACATATTTGGCATTTTGGATTGTCAATGCCCTTTTATTGTGCACAGATCCTTACAAATCTATTTATTATCCTTACAAATCTCTTTATAATCCTTTATTATCCTTTATTGGGGGGGGGTACTGGTGGTTATTAAAATTTACAGGGTAATCATTTCTATTTATAAAACTTTATTAGGCATTAATTTGGCAGGTAAATCACCTATCATCGTTTTGCAGAATTTAAGGGTAGAAATAACTGCCTGAATTTTGATGATTTTCGAACATTCTTAACCTAAAACCTGATCAAAATGACTAAACTCACGGAAATAAGGTACAATACCGTTAACTTAATGGTTTTTTGTGTAGACATTTCAGATGCTTACTCCATGTGGTCTAAAAAAGTGATATTTTACTTGACAATAGCCATTCACTAATATAATAGATGAGGAGAAAGTTCATCTGAAGACAAAACAAATTGTAGAGTTACATATTTAGTTATTTCTGATTAGTTTAGGTTTGAATTTATTCTTGCGAGGTGGACATGAATCAAGAAAAAACATATCAAGAGATTTTCTTCATCCTTGAGCAAGGGAAAAAGGATATACGTAAGTGTTTGGATATTATAAAAAAGCATGGTGGTGAGATAATGGATATTTTTCGTCATTACGGCGTGATCGGTGTGGTGCTTCCGTCATGTGAAATATCGAAGGTTGAGCAGGAATTGCGTACACACAGAATCGCGGTACAATTGCAGCACGGTGTTACACTACAACAATTGGAAGAGGAGGGCAGCGATCCGATGAAATATAGTGCAGTAATTGGTGGCGAAGACAGAGGTACTTCAAAAAGACGCAAACAGCTACTAACCGAGGATATGGCGATATGGTACGCGTACCAGTTCGAGCGCCAGCGCATCAAAAAGGAGAATCTCATGCCATTTTTGACACCAGGGACTATATTCGATATCGTAACTTCAGAACCTGCATGGGATCATCCTGATTGGGAACCAGAATATATATGGTTTCCGCAATTTGAACAATCCTTACGACTTATCACCGTGGTGGGTCAGCGGTATAAACAACCGCATTCTTTTACGCTTCCGGATACCATAACCCAAGAACAAAGTCCGAAATTGGGTGTTCTTATTGATAAAGACTCGTATTTTGTGTATTACCTATACAATTTGGACTGTGGCGCATGCCCGCGCTTGGTAATTTTCAATTCGCTATTTCTTAAAAAGCATTATAAAAAACTCGAATGGCGCGAGATTTCCATCCGCAACGTTGCCAAGGGGATGAAAGTGAATAAAATGAAAATTCACAAACTCCCCCGATTGACAAATTCCACTCAGCGTTTAGTCAAGAGTTTCTTCCATCTGTAAGGAATGTTAATTCGCTGGGTGTATTAGATAGGATTATTTCAAAAGAATTGCTTTTTCCACTTTTTTGTAGTCTGCTTTTTCAATCCTTATAAAATAAATACCGCAGGCTACTTGTCTTTGATGATCATCCCTACCATCCCAAGTTAGATTGTGGATTTGATTCTTCAGTTTTTGGTTATGCAAGAATGTCTTCACACAGCGACCCGAAACATCATAGATTTTCAAGCTAGCCTTTT
>JAUWLY010000003.1 GCA_030613445.1 Candidatus Stahliibacteriota bacterium
TTAATCCTGAATATATTGAACAATGGAGCCCCATAGTAAACGAATGCGTACGACAAATGAGCATAAGCAAAAATGGTCGGGTTTTTGATAATCCTGAATATGCTATAATGGTTGATGATACGTATGCATCATATTTCGAGCCCCTGAAAGAATGGAAAACAAGAAAAGGGGTTGCCACTGAAATATTCCTCGAAAGTTGGATTCTAGCCAACTACTCTGGTGCAACCAATGAAGACAGAATCAGAAACTTCATCATTGATTATAATACAAATCATGGAACCTTCTACTTTCTGTGTGGAGGTGACTGGGGCATTTTCCCGATGGAAGCAGTGACCACGGTTGATGACCCTAATACACCCAGTGATTTCTGGTATGCTGATTATGACGACGATCTATACACTGAGGCATATATTGGAAGGGCTTCAATAGGTAGTGCTGCTGAAGCAGCAACCTTTGTAAATAAGGTCCTCAAATACGAAAAAGAAACACCGACAACATGTTTCCATGAAAAAATATTCCTTCCCGCTTATCTGCTGTGGAGCGGTTATGGTTGTCCGGTCAACGATACTATTGCCTTATATGATCCAATATCATGGCTTGATGCTAAGCGTTACGACGAGTTAGACCCGTTATCAACAGCCGAAATAAGTGATTCATTCAATGTCGGCTATGGTTATACAAATATCGCGGCTCACGGCGCATGGAATCAGTGGGGCGGTACCGTCTATCACACAAACTCAGATGCTGATGCCTTGACAAATGCACCGCCATTAACTGGTATTGTAACTGCAATATGCTGCAATATTGGCGAGCTTGACTATAGCAGTGACTGCTATATAGAACACATGATGAATAATCCCAATGGTGGTACCGCAGCATTCTGGGGTAATAGCCGGCATGGCTATGGTCAGATCGACTCTTATGGACGTTCTGAATGGCAATGCATCTGGTTCTATGATGAGTTAACCAATAATGATACATATAATATTGGTAGGACTGTTGGCGCTGTTAATGACCGGTGTGCACCTTATGCACCAGGCGATGACTATGCCTTCCACTGCATGAATTGTTGTGTGCTCTTTGGTGATCCGGAATTATGTCAATATTCCTACTATCCTGACGAGTTGACTGGCACGCACAATTCAGCCATCCCATTGGGCGCAGGGACCTTTGATGTAACCGTGACTGACACAAGAGCGCCAGTTGAGAATGCTATGGTGTGTCTATGTTGTAAGACCGACACTATGTATCGCGTCGGCTATACCAATGCATCAGGCGTTGCCAGTTTCAGTACTGATCTATCGATAGAAGGTGATACGGTTTTCATTACTGTGACGAAAAAAGACTATAGACAGTATGAGGGTTATGCGATAGTCACGCTGGTCGGTGTCAAGGAGTGGGTTAATACTGGAATGTATGTATTCGGGCTAATGTTACCGAATCCAAATCCAGCTAAGGATCGATTAGACATTACTTACACGATTGCCAGGGATCAAAACATTTCGCTCAGACTGTTTAATACTGCTGGCCAACTCGTAGCGACACTTGCTAGCGGTAGGAAAACTGCTGGAAAACACACGATAACTTGGCAACGTCACACGGCGCTTTCATCTGGTATCTACTTCTTAAAACTGACCGCCGGAAAAGAGTCGGCAGTACAGAAAGTAATTTTCATTAAAGACTAACCAAGAGAAGTCCCGCCCTTATCAGGGCGGGACTTTTTTTATCAAGTAACATAAGGTCCAGCACCCCTGCTTCCTGTGAAAACAGCAATCAGAAACTTTACCGCCAGTCTAATCATTATCATCTTGTCTATTTGTGCAGTTTACCTTTCCTTTTCTTCAAAACATCAAGAAATCGAAATTTCGTATCCTGCAGACACCTATTTCAAAAAAGGTCTTGGTTTCTTGTCTCTTAACTCTCTACCCCCTGCAGCAAGGGCTTTCAAATCAGCCATTGTCTATCAACCGTCTTTTGCCCCATTCCATTATTATCTTGCTCTTGTATACGAAAGACAAAATAGATATGAACAAGCACTAAATGAATACCATAAGGTCACAGAAATCGACCCTGAATTCTACCGGGCATTCCACAACCTCGGTAAGATGCTCGGGAATGCTAAAGAATATCATTCTGCCATTACTGCACTTAGACGGGCAGTACAACTTAACCCCTATTATGTTAGCGCATTCAATGATCTGGCCAAAATGTATGTTAAAATTGGAGATTCTGAAAGTGCAGAAAAGATCTATGATTACCTGAAAAGGCTTAGCCTGGATGAATAAGATCATCACAAAAGAACGGGTACTCCTTGTTCTCATTTTTCTGTTTATGGTAGGGTTCAAGGTGCAGGCTATTTACCGTGGTCAAAATTTCAATCTAAAAGACGATACCGGGTTTTTTTGGACCGAGTCAGCGCTCCAGCAAAGAACTGCCAGATTAATAGCGACCAATGGTCGGCTGCCGACATCAGACAAAAAAGCTCAATACCCTGAAGGATTAGAATATCAAACTCGGTTGACTGTTCTCATGGAGATTACTTCGGGCTATATCTATAGATTGTTTATTCCAAAAACCGTGCCCTTTCACTTTTATCTCATTATTTTTATATCAATCTGGTCTTCTTTGTCGATCATACCTCTTTATTTGTCAATAGATTTATTGACCAGAAATAAGATCTCGAGTTTGTTTGGATGCATGTTCTATGCTTTAACACCTGCTGTTTTTATCACAGTAACCGCACCCGCTTTTGAATTACAGGATTTTGCTCTGCCTTTAATTTTTACCCATTTATATCTCTTCGCACGTGCCATGAAGACAAATAAAACTGTGAGGTATTCTTATGCAGCTCTATCAGGTGCGTTCTTGTTTGTTGCACTGATTTCATGGCACCTTGCCCAGTTTTACTACGCGCTATTCGTGCTGTTTATTATTATCCTCGCATTCTTTACGCCAGCAACAGATATAAAATCATTTTACGTGATCGCGGGCATGAGTACCTTAGCCGGTTTGCTGGTCCCAGTACTCCAAACAGCCGGTTTCTTGTTTTCTTTTTCCATGCTCATGTCTTATGGCGTTATTGTCAGTTTGTTAATCCCAGGCAAAAATGTTCTGTTAAGAAGAATATCCTTATTAGTATTCGTCGGCATAGCAGTTGTTTTAACAATACTTGTTGCAACCGTAAGAATCCCAGAATACAGCTATGTCTATGGTCTAATGCTCGAAAAAATAAAACATTTCGGCATAAGACCTGGTGACCCAGCAAAGCTATCATGGGAAACTCTCGTCATGTGGGTTTCGCCATTTACAAGTCCTTCGATCAAGGAAATATTTTTATTTATTGGTATGCTTTTAGTTGTCGGACTTGGCGGGATGGTTATAAATCTAAAAAACCTTTTCAAGAAAATGATCAATACCTACGATGGGCTTTTTCTTTTCTTCACCGCGGCATTTCTTCCCTTGTATCTTTTGCTCATTAGGTTGGATGCTTTCCTCATCTGGTTTTTGTCATTACAAGCTGCATATGTGTTCCGATTTCAAAAAAAGGGTCTTCGTCTTGTCCTTTTATTATCTTTGTGTATCAATGCTCTTCTCCTCTTTAACCAACCACTAAAAATACTTGGGCCAGAGCACAATTATTTGCTCGGAGTTATTAAGTATATCAGAAATACAACACCAGCAGATGCGGTCGTGCTGACCAGTTTTGCCTACGGACCATCAATAATTACTTATGCAGAACGATCAATAATACTCCATCCTAAATTTGAAGCCAAGAATATGACTGCAAAAGTAAAGTCGTTCGAGCACAGCATCTTCGAGTCTGAAGCTGAGTTCTATGAATACTGTATGACTTATGGAGCACATTATTTTATATATCAGGCTGACATGCTATTGGCGCACGGTTCTGAATCTATTAGATATCGTACTCACAACCTGATTCTAAATAGAGACTGTATTGCCTATAAATTGCATTTTCAACCAAGGCACCTGGACCATTTTGAACTAATATACTCAAACCCGCATTATAGGGTATACCGCATTCTGAAGCCGGGTGATTGGCGACACGACAGATCAAGTGAGTATTTCAGAATCTATGATGAAAAAATAGTTGATTTAAGCACCTTGGGAATATCGTAAAGAGTTCTTTGTGGAAAGATTGAAATATTATTTTAAATCCGTGCGCTGGTTTGAAATCGCTGTGCGCATGGGTGCACCGGCTATTGCAATCCTTATCGCTCTACAAGAATTCAATCTGGTCACGGGTTTCAAAACACTGCATGCTTTCATTGCCTTTTTTCTTTTATGGGCACATGGTTACGCATTCAATGAATGGGGTGGATATAGTTTTGACAAACTGGATGCGTCAAAAGCAAAAACGCCACTCCTTGCCGGGCATGTGTCTTCCAATGAATTTCTGATTCTTTCAATTACCTTTGCTGCGATCAGCGTTGTCCTATATGCAATGCTGGATACGAAGTTTCTTATTATTGTCTTCTTTGATATTATTATGGGGATTTTATATGTGCATCCAAAGATACTCTTAAAGAATGTACCGATAGCCTCTTTTGTGATCCTCTTTATCGTCTCGGTAAATGATTTCTTGCTCGGCTGGTTAGTTTTCTCGCCGAGTATTACACAAGGATTGTTGATTGGAATGTATTTTGGCCTATTAGGTATCACTGGACAGCATTTTCATGAGGCAGGCGATTGTGATTCTGATAAGAAAGCAAATATCAGGACTAATGCAGTAAGATTTGGTAAGAAAAATATCTTTATCATGGGGTTCACCTTCTATACACTTTCCTGCATATATTTTATACTTCTTTCACTCCTCAAAATCATCCCGCAATATTTATACATTGTGCTCTTAATAACCTACCCGGTTTATTTTGTCATCTTCTACAAATGTTTGAAATCCAGTATGGGCTCTTCAGATATACACTGCTTTGTTAAAAGATATCGACAACTCTATGGATTTATTGGACTATGTTTTATACTCCAGTTGCTTTTTGGGATTTAAATATCGAATAAAGATTTATCTCCATTAGTGATATAATATTAGATTGTATGAAATTTTATTCTGAACTGAGATCATCAGTCCATTCAGGCACTGCAGCCCTGAATATCGTATCTATGGTCTGTCTGAAACCCTCATCAAGTCCGCATCTTTCTAACTCGGTCAAAGCGTATCTGTATTCTTTAGTAGTGATACGCCGGTTTATCTCAGGAGCCTGACTGGCTTTATAGGTTGGATAGTACTGGGCCATAACGTTTACAACAGTATGGGCTGAGAGGTGTTGACTGACAAACTTAAAGCATATCCTACTGCCGGCGATATCGTTGGGCAATACAAGATGTCTTATCAGAAGACCTCGTTGGGCAATGCCATTTTTTACTTTCAAATCACCTACCTGTCGATACATCTCTCGCAGCGCTGGTCTCACAATATCCCAGTAATCTGGCACTATTGAATATTTTTCAGCGTGTTTATTATCAGCATACTTAATATCCGGCATATAGATATCAATGACCCCTTCAAGCAGCTTAAGGGTTTCAAGAGATTCATAACCACCGCAATTATAGACGATGGGGATGTTCAATCCCTTGTCTTGTGCAATCGCTAGCGCCTTCACGATCTGCGGTACCCATGGCGTCGGTGTCACAAAATTTATGTTGTGGCAACCCAGATTCTGTAACTTAATCATCATTTCGCCAAGCTCTTCCAGTGTCCTCTCTCGACCCATGCCGAGTTGACTGATTTGATGATTTTGGCAGAATACGCAATGCAAATTGCAGTTAGTGAAAAAAATCGTTCCCGAACCATATCTTCCTACAAGTGGCGGCTCTTCTCCAAAATGTTGATGAAATGATGAAATTTTAACTTTTATCCCGGCACTGCAATTACCGCTTTCGCCATCCAACCTTTTAACCTTGCATGCGCGTGGACAAATCCGACAAGGCGAAAGCAACTCATATAATTCGTCAACCAGTTCCTTGGTGACCTTTTTTCCCATTTTTGCCTTCTTGCTTTACCCCTTGTCGCCTTCTCTTCACCCTCTTTAAGCCCTCTTTCCGCCCTCTGTTGTTGTATCCATATTTGTAGTAAGCGGCACAGGAACCTTCAGATGACACCATGCAAGGACCAACCGGGGTCAATGGAGTACATTTCTTGCCATACAATTTGCACTCGACTGGCAGACTTATCCCCAGCAGAACTTTGCCGCAAATACATCCCTTGGGGATAACCGATTTCGGTACTTCTACTGAAAATCTTTTCAATGCATCATATTTGCGATATCGGATCTTGAAAGCCAATCCTGATTTGCTAATCAAACCAATACCACGCCAGTTTGCATCGCATGGTTCACAGACTGTATATAATATCTCAAGCGCCTTCTGGTTGCCTTCTGGTTTGACAACCTTGCTATACTCAATAGTGATTTCTGCCTTCTTATCTGTCAGTTGCTTTACGAGATTCAAAATGCCGCGCAGGATATCGACCGGTTCAAACCCCGTAACACAAGCAGGCATATGGTATTGTCTCGACAGAAACTCATAAGGTTTAGTACCGATTATCGCGGATACGTGACCAGGTAAAATAAATCCTTGAACATTTATACGCGGTGAACTAGCAATGAAATCTAAAGCTGGTGGTATCAGTTTAAGAGCCGGCAAAACATAAAAGTTACTGATCCCCCTTGTTTCAGCAGCCAAGATAGTTGCAGCAATTGTTGGCGACGTGGTCTCAAAACCGACGCCGATAAAAACAATATCTTTGCTCTTATTGCCTTCGGCAATACTCAAAGCATCCAGAGGTGAATATACTAGTTTTGGCGCATAAGGTTCTAAGCTCGATACAGTACCAGGTACGCGTACCATATCACCAAAAGTTACGATAAGAATATTCTTGTCTTGAGCAAGTTTGATGGCATAATCTATGGTTTCCTGAGCAGTAACACAGACTGGACAACCAGGACCTGATAATAATTTCAATTGTTCAGGCATCATTGTTCTGATACCAGAACGGGCAATTGACATGGTGTGAGTACCACAGACTTCCATTAGACTAATTTGCTCAGCGCTCAAATCGGATATTGTCCGAACGATCTTTGAGATAATATTATCCATCAATCTACTAATTCGGCTTGTGCTAAATGATTATATCTTTTCAATTTTTGGATGGTGTAGCTTGACTGTATTTCGACCTGCTCCCTTTGCGTCATAGAGCGCGGCGTCTGCTAATCTAATAAGCTCTACAGCTGATGTTGCATCATCCGGATAAGAGGAAACACCTGCCGAGAAAGTCACCTGCACTTTTTGTTTGCCGCGTGCGAAATCGTACATCTCGAGGTCATGGAGTAGATTTCCAAGAATTCTGGCGGCTTCTTGCTTTTTTATTTCAGGACACATAACAATGAATTCATCACCACCGTATCGAGCAACTGTATCAGTTTCTGAAAAATGCTTTTCGAAAATCTTAGCTAACTGGATCAGAAGGTGGTCTCCGGCCTGGTGCCCGTAGGTATCGTTGTATTCCTTGAATTTATCAAGGTCGATAATAGCCACTGAAAGATGGTGTTGAAATCTCTTGGAACGTTCTAATTCGTTGATCAATAATTCTTTGAAGTAGCCGATGTTGTATATTTTTGTCAGTGGATCAGTATGTGCGGTAAATGTGATATCTGCAAAACTCCTGGTATTATTAAGAGCAACACCAGCAATACTTGCAACAACACCTAATAGGTTCTTCTCGCGTTCATCCAGGTCCTTCTTACGAATAATGGCAATAACTCCAAACCTTTTCTCTTGAAAGAAAATAGGGTAACAGATATCAGGTTCGAATACAGGAAAGGGCTCGGTCAAACCTAGTATGGCAAATTCATGTCTGGTAATAGTATGTTTTTCCTTGAAACTAACACCCACCTTACCCATTCTTTTTTTATCATCCAGTTCATAGACGAGTTTGGGCAACCAATTATCATTGAGCCCTTGGTGCGCAACAACAGTAAGCCTTTTATTTCGCTGATCAGCAAGGAATACAGCCGTTCCTTTTGGATCAAGGCAATTGATCAACAAATCTTTGATTTCTTCTGCAATTTCTTCTGGATTAAGTCTTGAAGTAAGCCTTATCATTGATGCAAAGAATAAGTTATCCACAGAGCCTATCCGCCTTAGTTCTTCACGTAGATGAAGATTCTCTTTCTTGTGCCGATCCAGTTCATCAGCAAGAATTTCAACGCTATTCAGGGCCGATGTTTTCTTCCTTGTTTTAGACAAAACAACAATGAGAATTATAACAATACTCAGAGAAAAAACGGCAATGATTAGTTGAACAAAGAGTCCTATGTCCATATTTATGTCCATATTTAATTCTATTTATTTTACCTCTTGTGTCAATATTATTGACAATTTTTACCCCCGGTGTATAATGGAAAATGGTTAAGTATTTCAATGCCTTTATTTCCTTTGATATGGAGGGAGTGGGTTGCCTGACTTCGTGGCAAGAACTGAAAAAAGAGTCACCGTCATTGGCACAGATAAGAGAACTTGCTACTGAAGAAGTTAATGCAGCAATCCGTGGTATAAAAAACGCCCGTCAGGATATTGGTGAAATAATTGTCTGCGATTCACACGCTGGAGGTGAAAATCTCCTGATCGATATGCTTGAAACTGGAATCCATTTGGTAAAAGGAACACCACGCAGTTATTATATGGTTGAAGGAATAGATCAGCAGTTCGATATCCTGTTCTTTATCGGATATCATGCAATGATCGGAACCAAAGGTGCAGGCATGGACCATTCATACTCTTCTTCGTCAATCTACAATATCAAATTAAATGGCAAGTATGTCGGAGAAACTGAAATAAATGCTGCGGTCGCAGGCCACTACAAAGTACCCTTAGCTCTTGTATCGGGTGATGATAAATTGGCTAAGGAAGTCAGGAAATTCTTTGGGCAAGAAATAGAAGTCATCATTACCAAATACGGTATCTCGCGTTTTGCCGCAAAATGCCGACATCCCCACGATATCCAACAGGAAATAGAGAAGAAAGCTGAACTAGCAGTGAAAAAGGTAAAAAAATTGAACCCCTTTATTTTCCGGCCACCAATAAATGCAGAAATTGAGGTTATTAATACCGTAATCGGCGATGTTATTGAACCAGTACCTGGTTTGAAAAGGGTATCGGCACGGAAAGTAACTTTCCAGACAAAAAATATTATTGAGTTCTATCGCCTGCTTAGAGTAATTTGTAACCTTGCATATACTGTAAAATAATACCTACCTTACCGAATTTACCCCGTATGAAACCCATGATTTATTTATTCTTCAGCAGCTATGCCTCAAAGGACGATATTTCCCAACGGGGTTTACTATTCTATTGGTTGAAGTTCGAATTCACAAACTGCAGTCCGCTCTTTATTACTTAGTAAATCTACGGTCCGTAAAGTAATAATATAAAAACCAGGTTCAAGATCCATGGGGTGATATAGAGCTGCTAAATAGGCAACATCGCCCGCCTCTATTTGATCTTTGATCACCACATCGACAATTTCTCTTTTCATCTTCACTTTATTGGTGACTTCATAAGTCATCTTCAATTGATGCATACCGTTCTTAGTTTCAAGGTTATAGACCTCGGCGTAGAAGTAAAAAGGCGTATGGATCAATAATATTGGTCGGGTCATCGGGATGACCCGACCCACTGGTTTGTTGAATTTTTCGTGCGAAAAAGTGTTATCGATCAACCGCATCGGAATCAGATCACTAATCTCTTTGGCATCATCCTGATAATCGAGCAGGTTAACCCGAAGTGTTTTCTTAGCTACGGTTCGGTTCTTGATATCGCTCATTGTGATTTCTAACCGATATTCAGCAGGATCGAGCCAGAAATTAACTTCATCAAAGAAAACCCCATGGTCACTATCTATGGGGATTAGAATACTATTCTTTTCTTTAACGATATTATCCTGGTTATCAAACACCTTCACCTTTCTTGAAAAAGAAATCCCGGTTGTGTCATTAACAAATACGGATAAATATATTTCAAGACGGGTCAGATTCTTCTTTTGTCGAAATCTCCCGGTAGTCATAGCAAACTCGAGCAACGATGTCGATTCAACTTCTATAAAGCTATCCTGATGCACTTCTTTCAAATGAGGTACTTTCACATGTTCGCCGAATTCTGACTGGGCAATCATCTTATAGGCGCGCGCGTACCTGACAAAATCAAAAATCAAACCTTCTCGTTTATATGTCCATATTTCGGCAGGCTTCACTGATTCTTTGACTTTCAAGGCAATTTTCTTTTGGGGCCAGATTTCTTCTCTTTTTGAAGGTTCGCCGTATTTCATGAATACCTGTATGCGCTCATCACTTATTGGCGAATGCTTACCATAGTGGTGAAAGGCATACTCAATCCTCTCTTCAAATTGCTCGCGGTCTTCGGCAGTCTTACCTTCCCAAAATGCATCATAGTACCTGGCGCGTTCAGATGCTGATGGTAAATTGATATACTCTTCTGCAGCTATAACGTCTATTCCTTTCAGACCAAGGAATATCTTTCTTTCAAATTCAAGCAGACGATAGTAACGTGCGGCAAATATGTTTACTGCAGTACAGTAGATAATAAGAAGTGCAAAAATAATCGCCGCTGTTTTCACTATTTTATTCTTCTTCAATTTGTTTCTCCAATTGTATCCTGTCTTCTCTTCGGTATGTTCCCGGAGCAATATCATACAACCATTGATCATCTCCAATATCATCACCAGCTCTGAAGATTTTCACCAGCTCAGGATTGCCGTCACTCATCTTGTCACAGAACACTACGCGGTAACCCAATGTGTAATAATGCCATATCTCAAATGGTCTACCCCAACTAGTTATTGGTTTATCTTCGATTTTGTCGGGCGGCCCATTTCTTAGATAATATTTCCCTCTTTCTGAATCCCTGCCCTGTAGAGCGTGCGTTGAAAATTCAGCATCCGCCTCAAGGAGTCTTCTTTCAAACAACCAGTAGTTTTCCTTTGACCAGAATTTCTTGAGATAACCTCTCTTTTCAAAGTGGCTGAGGCGACTGAAACTTTCATAATCACCAATGCTAACCAAATATTGAATATCCCAGTAAAACGGCATTAGCGACGTCTCATCATATAGATATTCAATGCGAAACTTCTTAGTTGATGAAAAAGACCCACCAGATGCCGGGTCTTGAACCGTGATTCTGTACGAGTACGTGCCTTCAATAAGATCAACCAACAATATACCCACTGTATCGACCTGGATATAATCATATTTCAATCGTTGTTCGCTCTTTGCGAACACGGTATGCTCAAGACTATCAATAACCTGATACTCTACTTGATAATAAAGACTGTCTGGAATCAAACCATAGATCTCCAGATATACGAGCAGGGTATCTTGATCAGAAAAAGTAGACTGGACTATGGGGATAAGAGGGAAATCATGGAAAAGGATACCTTCGCGGTCTGGTTTTCTACCAAATACCATATCACTGCTCCATAAAACAGCGGTATCTGGCAGGATCTCAAAAGTGTCAATGAAAGAGGTATCATATTCACTGTTATTTATGGAAAACGAATAGTGGAAATTACCAGAATACAAAGATGCTGAAATATAATCGATCAAGGAATTGTCTTCTTGCTCAGCAGTAATATAGGTTCCTTTTGTCCCTTCAATGTGTGCTGAATCATTATTTGACACATCATAGATATCAAATTGATATTTGAATGATACAAAAACTGAATCACCTAACCGTAATGTTTCTTGTTCATCTTTTGATAATACCAAACTTATCGGTATTTGATACCAGAGTTCTATGTAATCATCGTCAAAACAATACAATTCAACGACTGGCGTCGATGAAAAAAATAAGAATGTCAAAAGTAACATAACTCCTCGTCTAAAATCATTATAACAACACAATGTGTGATGTCAAGGTTAAGCAAGGTGACCGAGAATGTCGAAATTTGTAGGAGTAGAGCCTTTAGGCTCGGCTCGTTAAATATGGAGTACAACGAGTCCCCTCGTTGCATGCAATGTCAGGAGACAGTGCACTCCCAAAATACGGACGTACGTTTCGTCCCGAGCTCAACATCGAGGGAAACGCCCTACTCCTAATTCTTGGTCAACCAGTAGAGCTGCGAAGCCAGTTCTGACGAATGGACTCTTCTTCTTATTTTTATGAATTTATAATCTAAGCCATCTACATCTATCGCACCAGTATTATCTTCTCTGTTTTTTCGTAACCTGAAGTTTCTAATCGTATAAAATAAACACCGGCAGCTAGATCTTTCGGCATTATCAGGAACTCGTTCATGCCGATTTTTGCTTTACCATCAAATATCGTTTCAGCCAATCTTCCCACAACGTCATACATCTTTACCGTAACCTTGCGTTCGTCTGGTGAATTGAAGCGAATTTTTAGCATCCCTTTTGTCGGATTTGGGTACATACTTTCAAAGAAAAAGCGTTTAATGGGTTGAACTCCGGCACTCTGTGGACCCCCACCACCCACTTCGTGCATCTCAATCTCTAAACCGCTGAGTACGGCAATCGTGCCGCTGAGTCTTTTGATTTTTATTGTTATTTCATTGTCATTAAGACACGCCTGTGGTATCCAGGTATCTTCTGTCACTATTTCACCTGGCTCCACCCAGCGATTATGGTGTAATATGTCGTCTATATTAAACTGCAGCTTTAGTTTACCCGGTTCCTCATGATAATAGGTCCATCTAATCTTGTATTTTTTGTGCGGCGAGTGTAGGGTCATATGGTATATTAATTCTGTAGAATCATAATCAAAAGTCTGAAAATCCTCTGGTCCAAGTGTCAGATAACCATCCCTCTGTACTATGACTGGAACCGGTGTTTCAGTACCCATGTCGAAAGCATAAGTTGGTGCCGGTTCTTCAATTGGTAGATTAAGATGATATATATAACCCAGACTATCTAAATAACTATACTCAGTCCAGACCAGATCTATTGAAGCAGGTTCATTGTTCTTTTCTGGATTGTATAGAATCTGAGGATAGGCAATCAAATCCGTTGAATATTCGATCTCAATCGGCTCGATCATGCCGCTCCCTGGGATCTCGCCATAGTATAAATGCGATAACATTCCATCCTGTTTAGTCCAGGTAAGATAAGGACCACTTGAAAATGGACTCTCGCATTCGGCAATTGTTTGTGTACCACTTAGATTTGGCGAACCAGTCCAGCCATAACGATGTTTGATTACTTCTTGTTCACACCAGAAATGGTCAATTTGATCTTCGCTCATAGTAATAAGAGGATAATCGATCATCACACCATGGGATGTCTGTTTGGTTATGAGAGTATCTTCAATCTGATAATAGTATAAAGAATCACCAAAACCTTCCCAGAGAACATGCACCACTGCTTCAGGATCAAGGGTTATTGACGGCGAGATAAGCTTGGCAACGACTGAATCTGCATACATAGCAGTATCAATGGGAACTGGGATGGGATGTAATGGTACTGAATCAAGCACCTGCCACTGACCATCTGCTGGTGAAGCAAGCGGAAATTCGCCATATATAAGAGCATAGCCTCGAAAGGTAATTATCATAGGCATAGTATTGCCAGGTGCCGGATGATATGTTGGTCCGTAGCTGGTTTCGAATATGAAATACCCTGTCGTATCATCAACTGCAAATGATGGAGCACCTATTCCCCAGAAATAGGAATCATACGTATGCATTAAAGGAACTTGTGGTGACCAGTTATGGTCATTGAACGTACTTACCCTCAATTCTTCGAGAAAATCAGGTGAACCTTCATTATATGCATAAATCGAATGGAGTTTGTTGTCAGCGCCTAATGACAGCGATGGATATTTACCTGTGCCAACCAAGATCGGCTCAGACCAGGTTGTGTCCTGCAGGAACGTATGATACACATTGCCACTACTGGTAAATGCAAGATGCAGCACATTATTTGCATCCCGAAGCAAGCGTTGACTATTATTATAACCCGTCGCCTCAGGAGGAATATCTGGCCCAGGTCCATCAATGATTGCATACCAGGGAGTATTTATAGTTACTGCCTTCACTGCGTCTTTTTTCTTGTAGTTATACCCTGCATATGAAGTCACCAAGACAACTTTTTGCGACCCCATTTGCGCTGAAGATTTAGGGGTAACTTCTAATCTTAAGTTCGTAGCCTGACCTGGATTTAGAATTTCCCAGTAATAACCACCGACAACACCATCTGTTATGTCCTGACCTCCTGAAAGAGCATCATAATACTTAACTGTCCATTGAGTATCACTACCATTACCGGTTATAACAACAACATCCCAGGTTTCACCATCATTTTCTACCTTTATATCATAAATTCTCTTACGCCAACTCCAGGTTTTTTGGCTTTTTGTTTGTCCTTGGCCTGTTGCATTATAGATATTATTTCCTGTATAAACAGATTCATTCCTATTTTTAATAAGATTGTCGGGCTGAAGATAATTACACTGCGTATCCATATAAACAACATCAATTTTTTCACCCAATGGAGACTGTGTACGTGAAGTTATCGTAACTCGTCTCACTAATCCATTCATATTTGATCCAGGCTTTACTTCAACCCGAAGATATTGAATACTACCTGGCTCGAGGTTAATTTCCCATCCACTGGCAGATTTAATCTGATTTGTTATATCATTACCTCCTGAAAGGGCATCATAGTACTGCGTCCACCATGTGCCAGTGCCTGACTCTTGTGCGTAGATTCGAAAAGTATCATATATTGCCCCATCATTTTCAATTCTTACATGGTATGTCGCCCATTGATTAGGGTCAGCAAACTGGAGTACATATTGTCCTGAACCAGTTGAATTATAGATGTTGTCGCCGATATACTCAGTGCCCCACCACGGCTTAACATGGTTATCTGGTTGAAAAGGAATATGAGATAATGCTGCATGGCAGTCCAGGCGTCCCCAACCATAATCGTTGTTTGGATATGAACCACCTTGACATGGTCTGTCGGCTGTATTCAATAGAATGTTGTAAACAATCTGTGGTGAAAATGTAGGGTATTTCTGTAAGAAAAGGGCGACTGCACCTGTAATATGAGGTGCAGCCATTGATGTTCCGCTAAAGGTTCTATAGCTCCAGCCTGAAGAAGAACGAACAGCTATACCAGGCGCTGAAATATCGGGTCCTATTCGATTCCAATCGTGACGTAGCCAATATTGAGGATCATTCCAAGGTGGCCAATCCCTAACTGGACCTCGTGAAGAGAAAACCGCTATATTATCATCCACATCTGTTGCGCCAACACCTGTAACCATTGGGTAGTTAGCTGGTTGATTTGTAGTGTAGATGCCAGGTCCTTCATTTCCAATGGCAGCTAACACATAAATACCCAACTCTAGCAAGTTTTGACAATCATCCCAAAACTCAGGTGGTAAGGGATCACCCCATCCCCAAGAATTGTTTATTACATCCACAGTCTGATTTGCAAACCATTGAAAGCAATTGTGCACCCAGGAGGCGTAAGCGTTACCAAGCATATTGAAACCCTTTGCACATATAAACTTAGCACCAGGAGCGACACCAATATCATCTTCTAACGGCCCGTTGCCATCACCACCGCAAATTGTACCCATGGTATGTGTTCCGTGATAAACAGGGATATTGTCATCATATGGATCAGGTAAACCATTTACTGCATCATACCATCCACCACTAATCCACTTTCCAACCAAGGCTGGATGATTTACATTTACACCAGTATCCATGTTGCCGACTACTACATTCGTACCGTCATAACCTAGATTCCAACAATTAGGTGCTTTTACTTTTATGATATTCCATTCTGGTGCTGGTGACAGTAGATCATCTCTGGTTACTTCTGCTATCTCAGTGTCAAGTGTGATAGTAAAATCATCAATTACATATTCTACATCGTGTCGTACTGCAACTTGGTCAATTATATTCTTTGATGCCCTAAATGTTAATCCATTGAAAATCCACCACGTCTGCAAGTCTGATATTTCATCCTCAAAACTGGCTAAATGATTTAAGATATCTGCTTGATCATCCAAAGAATATTCCTGGAGATAAAGAATCTTTTCGGTTTTTGAAATACCTCTGTCTAGTTGAGACAAGTCAGCCTGATTTTTCATATGGACTATTACTTGAATCCTCTCGTCTTCTTCAAGTAAAGCCATCTTATTGGCTAACCCAGGGAGAATAATACCTGCGTTAACTAGAATAGCATTCATCAACAATAATAATACATACCGCATTTTTACCTCCTTATTTTTTAGAATATTCAAGAGTAAGAATCTTAAAACCCAAATTGACTTATAAATCAATTTGGCAAAACCAATTAGGGAGATACCCTTCCTGTATGGCGGGCATCATGTTGATACATTGGCCAAGGACAATTATTTAAACGGCTACTCCCTTCCAGAGCAAAGACGAAACCATGAGTGACTGTGTGGCCAACAGTGAATATTGTACCATTGTCTGCAATCACTGGTGCATAAGCAGCCACTAATAACTCTCTAGTTTTTGCCTTAGGAGTACCATTCGTTTTTATTTTATAAATTTCCCCATACATTGGTACTACAATCGCATCATCTGCTGTAATTGCAGGAATTTCACCCGGTTTATTGTAATTCCATAAAATAGTGCCGTTTGGTGAAATTGCATAAAACATTGAATCGCTACCAGTGTATATTGTACCATCTGGACCAATCACAGGTTCATGCAAAAGAGAACCTAGAGTGAGATACCACTCAATTTGTCCTCCTGAAGTTACAGCATATAGATTCCCAGACCTTTCGCTGATAAGAATCGTTTCATCAGCTGCGAGTGCAGCCGTAGCTCCAGAATGTGGAGACGACGATAGTAATGGTAACTTCCAAGACAATGTCCCAGCGGGTGCGATGGCATAATAATAACCATCCTTCGGGCCAACATAAATCTTCCCGCTCTGCCCGATTATTGGCGGATAATATAATTCACCCCCGCTTTCATAAATCCACTTTAGACTACCATCTGGATTCAGCGCATAGAGACAGGAATCCGTGCTACCAAAGTATATTGTACCATCACCCCCAATTGCACAACCAGTAGGATATTGACTTGCAGGATAAGTCCATTTTATTGAGCCATTAGGGTTTAAGGCAACAAACTCACCGCTCGAAACACTTACATAAATTGTGCCATCGTCTGCAATAGCTGGACTAGATGAAATATTGTCACTAAAATTGTAAGACCATAGAGTGACCGCATCAGAGTCGAGAGCAAAAAGCACCTCATTAAAACAAACATAAATTGTTCCATTATCTGCTAGTGCTGGTGACCAAGGAATAGGATCGCCACCTGGGGCATAACTAAATTCCCATTTCTTATATATCTCGGAAAATATTGCGATGTCATGAGGTTCTGACCATACAGATGTATCACCGCTAATATCTTCAGATAAAGCACGAATTGAATAAATACTTTCAGTGGCGAATTTGTGAAAGAATTGGATAGTATCGCCACAGATATAATAAGTTGACCAACGCGTAAAATTGCCATCACCCCAATCAATAAAATACGACAGAGAATCTCCATCAGGATCCGTGCCACTGACAAAAAATGTGTCTTGTTCCCCACGCCATCCTTCCGTAGGACCATCTATCCATGGAACCTCAGGATCTTCATTCTTGCCGCAATAACAAAAAAGACAGAACAATGTAAGACAAACAAAAGTAGCTGAGTGTAATAAAATGTTGAATGATTTTCTTACGTTTCCTCCTTGCGACAACATTTTACGTAACAGTTTAGCTATCCTAAAAATCTTCATAATAATATATTCTTATAATATATTATACTAATGATTTAAGGTCTGTCAATATCTAAAATGCGTTTTTTTGACGCGCTATTCGTCTATAAAATTTTGCCAGAAAAATCGAAAGTAAATCAATTCATTAATAGACAATAAGTTTTGAGCAGCGTTTAAACTTTTTCCAGATTTTTTAAACAAAAGATGAAGGTAATGGGATTAAATTTTTACTGATCCCGCATTCCCGGTTGAGTGTCCCAAGTACCTATGTCTTTGCTCAATGCCACAGCAATTGGTATTGACCGTTGGCAATATATATATAGAATATCATATGATCAAGGCGTATTTATCTTTTACCTTGCATTCCCACCTGCCCTGGGTCTTAGGCCATGGCCGGTGGCCTCATGGTACCGACTGGTTGAGCGAGGCAGCTGCTGAATGCTATATCCCGATCTTAAATCAGTTAAACAGGTTAATCGAACAAAGCTACTCTCCCCGTATTAATATCGGTATTACACCGATCTTACAGGAGCAGTTGAAGTCGCACCACTTTCACGACGAGTTTGAATTTTATTTAGAACACAAGATTGAAGCAGCTGAAAATGATATTAATGAATTCAAGCGTAAGGGGCAAAAAGAATATCTCATTGTGGCGAAGATGTGGCGCGATTTTTATGTAAATATTGAACATGATTTCGTTGATAAATTCAAAAGGGATTTGACTAATGCGTTCAGCCGCCTGCAAAAGCAAGGCTGTATTGAAATCATTACTTCGGCTGCAACCCATGGTTATTTGCCCCTGCTTAAACACGACCGTTCAGTCAATGCCCAGATCAAACTCGGGGTGCAGACTTACAAAAAGAATTTCAATAAACCACCGGGTGGCATCTGGCTGCCAGAATGTGCTTACCGACCGTCTTATGAATGGGCGCCGGTCATTGGTTCAGACAAGAATGCCTATGCACGACAAGGTATTGATGAGTTCCTCAGCAAAAACAATATTGATTATTTTATTGTTGATACTCATCTCTTGAAAGGCGGTAAGGCGATCGGCGCTTATTTAGCAAGGTTTAAAGCCCTGGCAAATCTTTGGCAGCATTTTAAAAAGGAATTCGTTGAGATCAAAGAAGATTTTGATAAAACCCCTTATGAGGTTTACTTGGTTTGCTCAAACCCTCAATTTAAGCCCGTCGCTATATTTACCCGCGATCCTCAAACCGCACTCCAGGTCTGGAGCGGTGGAATCGGCTATCCTGGAGAATCATTGTATCTTGATTTTCACAAAAAGAAATTTCCCAGTGGCTTAAGATACTGGCGCGTCACTGATCCTAAGGTTGATTTGGCAATGAAGCAACATTATGATCCAGATATCGTTGAAAATAAAATAGAAGAACATGCCCAGCATTTTCTATCCTTGATAAAAGAGTTGTCAAGTCGATATTATGCGAAGACTAACAAACCTGCTCTGATATGTACACCGTTTGATACCGAACTATTCGGACACTGGTGGTTTGAGGGTCCTCAATGGCTGTACCATATCCTAAAGGCGGTTGAGCAAGATCCTGATATTGAACTGGCTACTGGTAATATGCTCCTTAAAGAATATGATCCTGAAAAGATCATATCTTTACCTGAAGGCTCATGGGGAGAGGGAGGTTTTCATTATATCTGGTTGAACAAATGGACTGATTGGACATGGGAGAAAATCTATCAGGCTGAGGATAAATTCTATAGATTATATGACCGTTTCTTAAATACGCAAGACAAAAATAAATTAGCTTTGCTCAAGCAACTTGGGCGTGAGCTCTTACTCCTGCAATCCTCTGACTGGCAGTTCCTCATATCTACATGGAGTGCACGAGATTACGCAGAACTACGCTTCAGTCGTCATTTTGAGAACTTCATGTATTTGGCAAAAGCCCTTGAGAGAAAAAAACCAAGTGAAGAGGAAATGAACTTTTTAAAAGATGTAGCTGAGCAGGATTCCTGTTTTGCGGATTTGGATTTATCAATATTTGCAAAAATATAACCACTGTCTGTCATCTGATATCCGTTATCTGTCATCCGTTATCTGTCATCTGATATCCGTCATCTGTCATCCGTTATCTGTCATATTGACTTTTCAACCTTTTTAAATATCCTAATATAATGATCGAGGTCAGTGAATGGAAGCACGAGCGAGAACGTATGGTAGAAGAACAGATCGTGAAGCGTGGCGTTAAAGACACAAGGGTTATTCAAGCAATGAAGAAGGTTCCCCGACATCTCTTTATCGATAAAACATACTATCATCAGGCATATAATGATTATCCCTTACCTATCGGGCAGAGCCAGACCATATCTCAACCCTATATGGTTGCTTCCATGACTGAGCTACTTGAACTGAAGGGTGATGAAAGGGTTCTTGAAATCGGAACAGGGTCAGGTTATCAAACAGCTATTTTGGCACTTTTGTGCTCAAAAGTTTACTCCGTGGAACGGATTTCCGAACTAACCAAAAAAGCACGACTGACTCTCGAGCAATTGGGTTTTAGTAATATCAATCTAATTGTCAGAGACGGATCCTTAGGATGGCCTGAGTTCGCGCCGTATAATGGTATCATCGTTACTGCTGGCGCTCCAGAAATACCAGATGCATTGATCGAACAGCTCGCCAATAACGGTCGAATGACCATCCCAGTCGGTAATGAAGCTTGCCAGACCCTTAATTACGTGGAAAAACATAAGGGACGTATCTATCGCAAAGAATTCTTTGGCTGTGCATTCGTCCCTTTAGTAGGCAAAGGCGGGTGGAAGTGAAATTAAGGAAAGCACATGTGATCAGGCTGACCGAGAATGTCGAAATTTGTAGAAGTAGAGCCTTTAGGCTCGTCCCGTTAAATGTGATTAAATTTCGACATATTTTCACGGGCGTAAACGCCCTACTCCTAATTCTCGGTCAGCCTGAAACCCCTCCGGGGCGTAGCGCAGCGGTTTAGCGCGCATGGTTCGGGACCATGAGGTCGTGGGTTCAAATCCCACCGCCCCGATTATTAGGGAATAGGGAACAGGATACAGGGAGCAATAATGGCAAAGAAAATAGTTATGATAAAGGTAGTCGTGGGTTTCCCGTTTCTATCATAAATTTTTTCTTGAAGGAAACGGGATCCCGATTCCTTGAAATTAAAATATATAATGGGAAATCGGGACAAATCCCACCGCCCCGATTATTAGGGAATAGGGAACAGGATACAGGGAGCAATAATGGCAAAGAAAATAATAGCGGTGATTGGCGGTTCAGAGCCTGACGAAAAAAGTCTAAAAATCGCTGAAGAGGTTGGCTCTTTGATTGCTCAAAGAGGAGCCGTACTTATCACCGGCGGCATGGGCGGCGTCATGAATGCCGCTTCAAAAGGAGCAAAGAGCGCCAATGGTCTGGTTATTGGGATCCTGCCAAGTGGCAATAAAGCACATGCCAACCCTTATGTTGATATACCGATTGTCACTGGTATGAGCGAGGCAAGGAACATCATTATCGCCCGAACCTGCGATTGTGCCGTAGCGATCAACGGCAAATATGGTACGCTTTCTGAAATAGCATACTGTCTAATGTTCAATGTCCCGGTCATTGGTATCAATACCTGGGACATTGACGCGCCCATTAAAAAAGCGAAGAATGCAACCCAGGCAATGAAAATGATCTTCGAGGAACTTCTGACATGAAGGCTCAAATAATTGTCCAGGGTATAGTCCAGGGTGTTAACTATCGATTCTTCACTGTCAATATGGCAGAGCAATACAATATTAGAGGTTATTGCCTTAATCTTCCTGATGGCAATGTTGAGGTCGTTGCCGAAGGTGATAAAGGCATGTTGAATGAATTCATCGAGCGACTGAAGATCGGTCCCCCTTCTGCTCATGTTACAGGTATCGATGTAAAGTGGGATAATACTGACTCTGGATTTGACGATTTTGGTATAAGATACTAAAAGATGGATAACTAGGTTAGGGTTTGGATGCTGGATTCTAGCTTCCTAACCCAACCCCAATAACCATTTGTTCACAGGAGATTATATGGACCTAAAACAATATATCCGCGATATCCCGGATTTCCCAAAAAAGGGAATCATTTTCAAAGATATTACAACCCTGCTAAAAGAACCTGCGCCATTTAAATATGCAATTGATTCAATCGTCAGCAAATACAAAGACAAGAATATCAACAAAGTAGTTTCGGTTGAAGCGCGCGGTTATATATTTGGTGGTGTTCTGGCGTATAATCTCAATTGCGGCTTTGTGCCGGTTCGTAAACCAGGCAAATTGCCTTCAGAGACACTCGCCATGGAGTATACGCTTGAATACGGCACAAATACTATTGAAATACATAAAGATGCACTCAAGATAGACGAAAGAGTCTTGATATTCGATGATCTCTTGGCAACTGGCGGGACGGTCCAAGCCACGTGTCAACTTGTAGAAAAACTAGGCGCGAAAATTATTGGCTGCGCCTTTCTCATCAACCTCACATTTTTAAAAGGTTCCGAAAAACTAAAGGGCTATGACATCTTCTCCTTGATAGAGTATTAACCTTAAAGAAAAGATAAAGTCATTAAAGGACGTTAGAATCGTTTAAAGCGTTTAGATCGTTAATAATGTTTAAAACGCTGGAAATTCAGGAACCGTGCGCAGCACTCATAACCGCTACATTTCTCCAAGCTCCAAATCCCAAGAGCCAAGAAACAAGTATTTCTTAATTGGAATTTGGTTCTTGTCCCGATTTATCATTTTGGATTATAATATATAGGAAAATCGTGGATCCCGCAAAGCGGGAGAACTTGGATCTTGATGCGTATTATTGAATTACTATTTCTATTTTTGAATATTTTGGCTGGAGACCAGGGATAAACCTCGGTGCTGTCTTGATCGCCACTTCCGGCAAAACAACTCGTTCAATTAATGCGTTCATCACTGCATTACCCCGGGATCTGGCAAGAGCTTCAGATTCTGAATAAGAATAAACAACGACCTCTCTTTTGAAATTTTCTTTCACAATATTAGCAGCCTCATCAAGATATCCTCGTGCATCATGAGAAAATGTTGATGTCTTTTCATTGAAGAGCTCGCTGGAAGCAACCGCTACGATCTTCGTGTCCTTTTCATCGTAGATTACGCCGTTGAACTGATAGGAATGACCAGCAATTCTCGTTGGGTTACCCACCGCATCAAAGGCTGTGAACACATAATCATATGTCTCGCCCATATTGCTCATATCACCATTCTCTGTTCTACCATCCCAGGAAATAGACGAAGGTGGTAAACCCCGTTCAGCAAATTTTCGCGCAATGTTACCTTTTGTATCAGTGATGATCAACTCCCAGGAAGAAATTGTCTTCTCAAACCTTGGGATAAATAACGCAATGGTTCCATACATAAACCTGCTTAATAGGGGAACGCGTAAATATTCACTATGCAAATACAGAATAGGTGTGTTTAATTCATCGATTGTTAAGTAGAGTTTCTCATCAAATAAGTATTTCTCCTGAGATATGACTGAATCCAATGGCGCAAAGGGTTTTAATTCTGGCCAAAGAAGTATCTTTCTATCCTGAATTTTGAGCTCTGCTTCACCTTTTATTACCTCTTCACCAATCTCATGCTCACTTGTTTTTGCTCCCTGCATGAAAAGAAAGGCTATCAATATAACGTACATTACACACTCCTAATATTTCTCATCGACTAACCACATACGAATCTGAAGGTAATTATCCCCCATTGGTTTTCTTGAACGACATTTGATGGCAGCGGTGCAAATTTCCACGATTTCAATGCCTTGATCACTGCCTGATCCAAATCTGGAAAACCTGACGAAATCTCGATCAGGATGCCTTCTCGAACTGAACCTGATGCCTCAACCCATATCCGGATTTTTACAACACCTGATATCCCCTGACGTAAACACCAACCAGGATACTTGGGCAGGATTTTGCTGAGTATCTGGCGACCGGCAATAGGTCCAGCAAGAGATATCTGGGTCTTGCCACCTTCAACCTTCAGTTTCTGTTCGACTCTCTGCTCTAATTTTTTGGCAATCGCTGAAGTTTTTGGTGATGGTGGTTTCTTATCTATCTTTATGGTTGGAACTTGTTTCTTGACACCAATGCCCCCTGAACTACCGATCCCAACCCCACCTTCACCACCGGCTCCCCTTGGAAGATTCTTTGCCAGGGATATAGGTTTTTCAGCAAGTATTTCAGCTGTGCTTTTCATTGAACCATCTTTACTGCTTCCTATCTTTATCACATCACCAGCGCCGCCATCATTTATCATATATCGATCAAGATCAATCGTAGCTTGGCTTCGGTCAAGCTTTGCATCAAGGTCTATTGCCGGCGTAACGATGTCGCTACCATAGCCACTTGGGTCGGCATCTGAATATGTCTCCTGAATTTCACTCCAGACTGAACCCTTTGAGATCACCTTAGCAACTTCAGGACGATATGATTGATCAATCAAGGTGATCTCCTTGATGTCATCATAACTGAAATCAGACGTCTTGCTTGAACCTGATAAAAGTATGAATAATCCAACATGGATGACGATCGAAATCACTATACCGATATCCAGTCTTTTATCTTTTAACATTAATCACCCTTTGGTCTTTTGGTAGCGCAAGCGATACGCTTGGCACCAACTTTTTTCACGCTGGCAAGAATTTCAAGAACGTCATTATGCAGAACACCTTTATCAGCCCGAACAATAACAAGCTGATAGGGGTCTCTTTCCAGTTCCTCAGCGACTACCTGACCTAATTCTTCACCCAGGATTTCGATGTCATTGACCAGCAACCGGCCTTCAATCGTGTAGGTTATCGTAAGGTTTTCTTCAGTCTTGATCTCTGAAGTATGTGCTCTGGGTACATCAACCTGGGTCTGGGTGTGGGTCATAACTAATGGTGCGAGGATCATCATCGCCAAAACTAAGATCAAGCCGACACAGGCCATTGGCAAAATATCGATATTTGCCATTCTTTTCATCTTCTACTCCTTAACAGAGCAAGCTGCCCAGCGCCTTTTTGTTTTGCGAGATCAAGGACTGTAATAACTTGCTCATACTTAACATTTGGGTCAGTTGATATGATCACTTTTCGCGCCACGCTGCGCGCTAAGAGTTCGGGCAGCAGTTCGGTAAGCCCTTCATACGTAACGATTTCTTCATTGAGCAATATCGCACCATCATCGAGTAAGTGAATATTGACCTTTATATCGCTAACATCAGCAGCTCCAGCTTTAGCAACACCTGGCGCATTGACGAAAATGCCGGATTCAAAAAACAACGGTATTGTCACGATAAAACCGATGACTAATGATAAAGCGATATCAACGAGCGAATTCATGATCAGCGCTTCCGGCTCGTTTTCAAACCTCAGGCGTTTGCGTCGTCTCATATTAGAATTTCCATTCAGCCCCGGCTTCAGGTGTATTGAACTGCTGGGGCGCAGGCTTTGCCCCTGGTGTTGGGGCGGGTGCATCTTTGCTACCAGCTGATTTCTTCTTCAACCTGTCAAACATAACCACAACCCGATCGCTTACGCCATCGAGCGCCATCGCCATTTCACTGCTTTTCTTGGTAAAATAGTTGTAGAAAAAAAGCGTTGGGATACCAATGAATAGACCGAATGCCGTGGTCATAAGTGCCTCGGCAATACCTCCTGAAATTACCGCTGGGCCGCCTGAGCCGGTAATTGCGATATTGTGAAAGGACTTAATTAAACCCATTACAGTACCGAGCAGGCCAAGTAATGTTGCGGCATTCGCTAAAGTTCCCATGCCGCCAAGGTACCGATCAAATTTCACTTTTTCCTCTATTATAAAACTTGAAAGAATTTCAAATAGATTGTCTGATTCTAAATGTCGATTATTAAGCGCAACTGTGAATAAGCCGTTCAAGGTGTCTTTCTTCTGCGCGGCATAGTTAAGGGCAGCACTGACACCTTGATTTCTCAATGTCTGACCGAATTGAATAAATCCCTTGCGTGCATTAAATCCATACTTTCTGAAATATATGAACCTTTCAATAATCAGCGCTAAAGCAACAACCGAGCAGACGAGTAATATAACCATTACAATACTTCCTTTGAAGATTTCAATAAGTGGTTGCCCTAATATCATTCAACCTCCTTTTTTAGCCAAATACTAATATTTTTTTCTCATTAAAGGCTATCGGCAATTGCCTCTTCAGTAACTGGCGCGGTGGGTGCAACACCACCTTCACCCAGTAGTTTACTACACATGTCAACGTTGTGACGAGCATTCTGAAGGTTTGCAGAATTCGGGAATGAGTCAATTACCGCCTGGAAATTAACCAATGCCTCACCGTAATCTTTTAATTTATAGTAGACTGTCCCAAGGTTGAAATAAACGCCATCCTTTTGTTTCGCCTTAGGGAAATATGATAGATATCTTTTATATAACTCTGACGCCTTTTTCCAGTTCTCAATGTTCACTGCGGATTCAGCTGCATAGATCAAGGCATCTGGAGCATAGGAAGATGTCGGGAAGTTAATTGTAACCTTGAGGAACTCATCAATTGCTCTAATATAATTCTCTTCATCAAAATAATTACGTGCAATCTGGTACTGACCGTCTGCGGCAAGTTCATCATGGGGAAATTTGGCGACAAATAACTTCATATCATCGATAGATTCAAGACCTTTTCGATAATAGCACATCGCCATACTCTTCCGTGCACTCGTCGCCTCATCTGATGTTGGAAAAAGATCCAGAAATTTTTGGAATTCGCGAATTGCGTCATCAAAAACCTGTTCATTATAATAACTCTGCCCAATAGCTAATTGACTGGAACGAGCATACTCACTTAACGGATGATTCTCCACTGCCCACCTGAACAGAGCACGCGCTTTCTCGTATTCCATGGCTTTGAAATAAGTGTCACCAGCTCGGAAACCAGCCTCGGCTGATTTCGTGCTCAGCGGAAAAGCTCCCAACAGTTTTTCCCATGCTTCAATCGCCTGACCATAGTATTCAAGTTTATAATAGCTCATGCCGTCATAAAATAAAGCAGGGACCGCACTTCTTTCATCTTTCGGATAGGTATTATACACTGCTTCAAAGTCATCAAGTGCCGATGCATAATCGCCTTGATTGTAGTGTGTATAACCAATGCCCAGATGAGCCGCAATTATTAATGAAGAATCATCAAAAGGTGTTTCGCTCATACTATTGAAAATCTCAAAAGCTTCTTTTGTCCGATCTTGATTATAGACCGCATAAGCAAGTCCCAATCTGGCATAAGGAGTTACTTCGATACCGGAAAACCCCTTACTTACTTTTAGATAGTGCTTCTCGGCATCCGCAAAGTTATCTCGGTAGTAACAAGCTTCACCCAAGAAATACAGCGTTCTACCACGCCATGGATTTTCATCAACTGGAAAGTCTATAATGTACCGACTGCCAAAGGTTATTGTGCGGTCATACTGCTTCAATTTGTTCAATGAGCACAGTAACATAGCTGCTGCCGGTTCACGCAAACTAGAATTCGGATAATACTGAAGGAGTAATTCGAAATTAGTGGCGGCATGATAGTAGTCATCTTTTTGAAAGTATATCATACCGGTCAAATATTCACCGACACTCGAAAGCTCCCCTGACGAGAACATCGTGGCAAGTTGGGATGCAGAAACAAGCGCCTGCAAAGTATCTCCGGAAACCAATAAAGCATTGGTTAATTGAAGATTAGCAAAAGACGCGATCTGGGTATTGGGATAATTCGCTCTCACCCTTTGGAAAGCACTGACCGAACCCAGCCCATCGCCCAGATACATGCGGCAGATGCCGAGAAAATAACTGCTGTGTGCAGCAAGAAGATTATCCGCATGGCGTGTCAAAGGCAATAGATGTTCTGATGCCGCAGCATAATCCTCTGCATGAACCAAAGATGCCGCAAGGAAATAGTGAGCATAATCATTGAGCGGCGAAAGCGGATAGTCAAGGATAAAATCCCTGAATTTAATACGAGCACCATCGAAATCCCGGTTAAAGAAAAGAGCCTCCGCTCTTGAAAATTCTGCCAGTACGGCAATCGGTGTATTGGAAGCCTGATCGATTATTTCCTTGAACGTAGCTAATGCCTCAAGAGGATCCCCCAATCTTGAAACGGCTTTACCGTAGTAGAATTTCGCTTCCAAGAGGTCTATACCCTTCAGCTTCTCTTTTGCTTCCTCATAGCTACCACGGAAATAATGAAGCACTCCAAGCGCGAAATTGGCGCGGTTTTCTTCTTGATATGCGGGATTCTTAAGCAAAGTCTGCAGAATATCCTCTGCTTCAATAAAATTATTCTGCAGGATGTCGATTAACCCGACTGCATAAAGACATTCTGGCTCAAGATAGCTTAGTTTTCCACGCTCCAGTACTTTCTGGAAATTCTTCTTGGCACTATAGTAATCATTAAGGTTGAAATAACACTCGGCAAGACGGAATCGGATCTCATCCACAAACTCACTGCCTGAGTATTTTCCAACCATTGCCTTGAAATAATCCTTTGCATCAAGATAATTTTCCTGGAGGAACAATTGGTGGCCGATTTCATAATCAGTCACCAATTGATCATAGTCTACCGCGAACAGAAATGCAATCAATAACACCATAAGTTATCCCTTCTCTGTATTCATCTGGTTCCATCTATGGCGGGTTGTTTTATGTAGAACACGCGCGAATCTATTCTTGCGGAAGGAATTCAATCTCACCTTCCGGACCTAAGGTGGCTACCCTTGTTAGATAGTCGCGGAAACTCAATGTTTCGCCCATTTCATCGATCAATAGCATTTCATAATAGTATTTGCCATCAGCAACGACTCGACCGATATCATCGAGTCCGTCCCAGGAGAGTCTCAGAGGCGGAGCTTCCCATCCCGCATAAGTCCTGACGACTTCTCCATACTGATTCTTTATCAGAAGCTGCCAGCGTTCAATTGGTCTTTTTGCATTATAATGGACATCCATCCAGGCTATATTCTCCTTCCGACCTGGGGTCGGAGAAAACTGCTTGGGTGAAGCCTCAACCCAGGTTCTAAAACCTGAGAAATTCACAGAAATCCCCATTTTATGTCTCAGCGGTACCAAATAACTTGAGGCATAATGCAATTCTATGGCATAGTCCAAGCCGACTGAGAATTTATTCCAGTCCTTTCTTAGACCCAAACCAGCACCGATATGGTTGCGATCAATGCCACCGCGGAGAGTCACCATTGGGTTTATCGGGATAAATTCCATCCCTACATGATAATCAACTGCTGTGTAATCCAGAACATTTTTAACAATATCTACAGCAATAATCACTCTCTTCCTATACAATTTCAGCGCTACGCCACCGCGAAAAGTAATGGGAATCTCATCAGTCTGCGTGTCGTGGGTAAGTTTTGGACCGAGTATATTCTGACAGGTAAGACCGATCGTCAGATTACCGCGCGGGAACAACAGAATACCTAGATCACCGCCCATTCCCAACGCACCATATTGGGCTATCTTGCTCGCCATCACCTTAACATTTATACCCACACCAAGCGGTCGCCACGGCTGGTATGCATAAGAAAATAAAAAACAATCCTGGTAAAACTTAAACGTACCAAAGGGGTTACCATTTGCGTCCCATGAATCAACGTCACCTGAACCATGATATATCAATCCAAAACCCAAGGAGCCGTATTTTCTCGTCGGCAGAGCATAGCCAAGATAGCCGAGTTGAGTGCCCAAAAGTGATAAATAGGATGATTTGATGTTATGGGACAAGAGTTGTACTAAACCTGCTGGGTTAAAGTACACTGCTTCTTGATCGTCTGCAAGACCCGTGAATGCTTTGCCCATCGCAATCGTCCTCGGCGTCATACCATAATTAAGGAGAGCACCGGGAACACCACCATCCTGGGCTTCAACAATAGCAGGCAGTAAGCAGTAGGCAGTAAGCAGCAAAAATAATATTATACGCTCTACGCTCAACGCCTTACGCCTTACGCTCTTTACCATACCACACCTACCTTCATTCTCTTCTCAAATATTGTTGCCGTATGAGTCCACCCTTTTATTATGGCATAGTACAGTCCAGTAGCAACTCGTTCGCCTTCATTATTACGGCCGTTCCATGTTATCCTATTGAGACCGCTATGTGCTCCCTCGCTACCCGGTACGATATCTTCTTTATAGACCAGATTACCAAAGGGATCATAAATCGCGAAAATAACATCACACGAACCACTGAGATAATAGGCGAAATATATCCTATTACCTACCATACCCATAGGATTGGGGTAAGCGATAAAAGAATCCGGTACGACTGTTGTATCGATATAGGCCAATATATCGAGATAGCTTCGATACGATACAATACTATTTACATTATCTTCTACCCAAAGTGGTGTATTGTCTTCTGCCTGGAAAAACCTCACGGTGAATTGTGCTTCACCATTATTTAGATTTTCAGATGGGGGGCTGGAAAATGCGAAATCTGAATGTATATCTATTGAGTATCCAGTAGCCGATGTCTTATTCCACATCGAATCTGTTGCATAGACCAATACATCAAAGTCTTCGTTCACGTATTTATCCTGGGCTTCTCCATCTTTGCCAGGCGTGGCTGAAGTAGCACTTGTTGTATCACCAGGCAGATGTGTTTCACCATCAAGAATAACAAGTAGTGCGCCATAAGAACCAGGGCTTATTGCTAGCTGTGACGAAGCATCTGGGGTTATCGAACCGGATGTCACATCATCGAAAAATAAGCGGTGCTGCAGCCCTGCAGTTCTAAAAGCAAAGGGTAATATCACCGTACCGTTCACCAACTGAACCTGTGCCTGTACAGCAAAAGAATCAGTTGAACTGTAGCTAACTGTATGATTTACAGTATCCACGATATTGAACCAATTATCAGTTATAAACACAGTGATGTTGAATTGCCCGCCTGCGGTTTGAGGAGCAGGAGGATTTACTCTGCCTGGGGATAATCCAGGTGTGTACATCTGACCTGGAAGCACTGATAATAGTTGAGTTGGGATATTTGATCTAACCTGAAACTGATTTGAAGAACCTGTATGCCCGCCCCGATCATCACATATCAATGACATAGTATCAGCAGCAAGAGACACGCTTACATTACCTGTCCAAACACCATTGCTGAATTGCACAGTTTCATTACAATATCTGGGGTTTGCTGGGTCATCCCAGGATGTGTAGATATTAGCCCAGCCACCATAAGGATAGTTACCACCACCAGAATCATAAGCGTTAACAGTTATCAGGAAAGATGCTCCAGCGGTCTGCGGTGAGGTAATTGTAGTAAACCCAAAATGATCTAATTGGCTAAAGAGAAGAATTGCGATTAGGCTAATCAATTTGCCTCCTTTCTTTTCTTTTATTCTACTAAAATAAAAATAGAGAGCACATCTCCTAATGATTTAGTCTCTCTTATTTCATAATATTTCCAATGCGAAAAGTATAGTCATTATTCAATCCGTGTCAATAAGAAAAATCCAGTTCATTATAATATATTCGTTAAATGCAAAACTCATGCCAGAAACACTCAATTCAAGTTTTGAAAAACCATGACAATTTCGATGTTTCATTTTGAACAGTTATATAATAGTATAATATGTTGTCTAAAAAGATAATATAAATAACATCTTTTTCTCTATAAATTTTTTTGAAATCAAGTTACAGTTTAACAGCTCACCTTTTTCTCATGAATTTTGGAGAAATTTGTTGTAGAATCGTTACATTTGATTCAATCTTATGCCTAAAATATACATAACTTTTTTTGCTTTTGACGGTCTAAATTACGTATATAAATTATTGTAGTTGACATTATAAGAGGTATGAATATAATAAGGTTCAGGAGGCTTAATGGATAGCAAAAAATTAGAAAAAACTCTTCTTTTTGTTCTAATTGGAATTACTGCTGGGGTTTATCTCTATACAGTTGCCCCAACTTTGTCATTCTGGGACTGCGGTGAATTTATTGCCTCGGCATACACCCTTGCCGTTCCTCATCCGCCCGGCACGCCTTTCTATCTTTTACTGGGTAAAGTCTGGTTATTGCTCTTGGGTATTGTATCAGCTGTTCTGCCAATATCCAAAGAAGTTGCCTGGCATATGAACCTACTGGGCTTGGGTTTTTCCGTACTTACGCTGGTGCTCATTTACAAAATGATGCTGAAAATCTTCCGCATGTTTCATAAAGGTAATGACCAACGTACACTCATTATTATTGCCTTTGCCTCTTGCCTGTCCATTGCCTTTTATTATACCTACTGGCAGAATGCAATTGAAACAGAGGTTTATGCGGCGGCCACATTTGTCTTTATCTTAATACACTATTTAGCCATTCTCTGGTACGATACGGTGAAACAAGGCACTCCGCATAATCAGTATCTGCTTTTTGCCTTTTATCTGATTTTCCTATCTACTGGCATACATCTAACGCCATTTCTTATATTTGTGCCTTTCTATATTTTTGTCTTTGCAGTAGAACGGCGGTACTTAAAAGATGTATTGTTTATCTTACTTGGTATATTCCAACTCGTTTTCTTTGCCCTTACTTTCTTGCTCCCCGCACAATACCAACAATATACCCTATATCTACTTGGTTTTGTTCTCTTGGTGGCACTCATCTTACCGATCAATAACCCCCGGAAATATCGTAACTGGCGTTTTTTCTGGGCAGCGATTTTTCTCATTGTTCTCGGTATCTCGACTGAACTATACCTCTATATCCGCGCCAAGAAACTAACCGTACTGTATAAAGACAAAGCAGTGACTGAACAGTATCTTGCCGGCAAAAACATTGCCCCCCGGATAAATGAATGTAATCCAGGTGCGGGTTTTACCGGGTTCAACAATGTGCTCCATCGAGTCCAGTATGGCCCTCCCCGTATAATCCCGCGGCAGACTCAGGATAATACTGGTTTTGGTCTGATCCAAGGTTATTTCTGGCAGATGCATCTTTTTGTCAGATATCTTTTCTGGCAGCCTGCACATGAAGGGATCAATTCGTTTGTTAGGGCGTTGATTCTCGTACTCTTCAGTTTATTCAGTATCTGGGGTTCGGTAGTCTTATTCCGAAAAGAGAAAAAGCTGTTTCTCTTGATGATGATGATAATGTTCATGCTCTCTTTTGCTATGATCAGCTATTTGAATTTAAAATTCTCACCGAGTGATGATAACCCCACTCATCAAAAACGTGAGGTTCGGGAACGGGATTATTTCTTCCATACTGCACATGTATACTTCGGTATTTTGATTGGTTTTGGATTTCTTGGTTTTACAGACTTTCTCAAAGATGAAACCAAGAACAGAAAAGTCGTGAATATTACCGGTTTGGGTGGTATCTTGGTATTCTCCATTGCACCGTTCTTCGCCAATATTCAAGTGAATAATCGTTTTGGCAATTTTATCCCCAAGGATTATGGTTATAATATGCTTGCGTCATGTGATGATCGTGCAGTGATC
>JAUWLY010000364.1 GCA_030613445.1 Candidatus Stahliibacteriota bacterium
AGCACCATCTCTTTTAAACTCACTGATCATCCGAAAAATATCTAGACTCTCCGGCGTAGTCCGAACCGCCTTAGTCCGCGTCTTACCGATATAATAAATAGTCCCGATCAGACCGGTTCTTTTACCACTCGTTTCTAATATCGAATGTATGAGAAAAGAAGTTGTTGTCTTACCGTTGGTCCCGGTAATCGCAACCTTTATCATATCTGCAAAATCGCCGTAGAATTGGTGGGCAAGCTTACCCAATGACAATCTGGTGTCGGTCACAACAAGCTGTGGAATATTGACCGCCACTTTTCTCTGTGTGACAAGTGCTACTGCACCGTTCTTGATTGCTGCTTCAATAAAGTCGTGACCGTCAAATTTTTCTCCTTTCATGGCAACAAACAGCGTCCCTGGTCCGACTCGTCTTGAATCAAATTCTAACGCTTCAATTTCAGTATCGGTCATTCGGCATTGCTCGCCGGCAATAACGTTAATCAGTTTAATTAACTGCATATCGTTGGGCATCAATGTGATAAATGCTCTGGGCAATGCTCCTGAAAACAGGTGCGACGACTCTGCTGGCCCAGAGACCTCGTTTGGGCTCGTCGAGCATGATGGCAATCAGGTAATCAGGAGAATCAGCTGGAAAATATCCAACAAAGGTTGTTATGACCGAAGTTTTTGAATACCTACCGTTGACCACCTTTTGTGCGGTGCCTGTTTTACCGGCTACCTCTACTCCATTGATTGCAGCGTCCACGCCGCTTCCATCCTCAATGACTCCACAAAGCATCTTAGTGACCCGATTTGCGGTCTCTCGATCAACGACTCGTCGAATACGCAGCGGCTCTGCTAGATAGACAACCTTGTTTCCGTCTTTGATTTCCTGAACGATTATCGGTTTGTTGAGAGCACCACCATTAGCGATCGACTGGTATACAAAGGCAAGCTGCAATAGGTTGACCGTTAACCCCTGGCCAAAGACCAGGGTTGCGAATTCCACATCATTAATCTCTTCAGAGACTGGCAATCGTCCCTTTACTTCGCCAGGGAATTCTACACCGCTTGTCTGACCCAAGCCAAAATCTCGCATCATCAAGAAAAAATCCTGACGGTCGAATTGCTGCGAAACTTTCACCATCGCCACATTACTGGAATGCGCTATCGCCTCTTTGAAAGTTACTATCCCATAGTCGCGATAGTCATGAATCGTATGTCCCCCTACATTCAGTTTACCACCTTCAGTATCAATCAGATCGTCCTCACTGACCCCCTCTAATAATGCGTAGGTCATGGTAACTACCTTAAATGTTGAGCCCGGTTCAAATTCATCGCACAATACGTGATTTCGTTGATCCCCATCACGATCAACATTCACCATTGCCAAAAGCTCGCCAGTGCAGGGGTCAATGATCAAACCAGCTGCATATTTTGCATCTTCCTTAGCCATCGCCATTCTAAGATTTGCGTGAAGGATCGCCTGGAGTTGATAATCAATAGTCAAGTATACATCTCGACCAGGCTGAGGGTTTTTTCCCGGATGATCGTAATAGGGAAAAATATCTCCTGTTGGGTCTTTCTGATAGATGGTGAAGCCGGACTTCCCAGCAAGAACATCATTTAACTGCAGCTCCAAACCCTCAATGCCACGATTGTCCGAACCGCATTTGCCAATGAGACTACTAAACACCTCGGGCATATTGTACTGGCGGTTCAAATCATGAGTATAGCCAACACTTTCATCGCCGAATGCCAAATACTGATCTCGTCTCTCGAGCGCGACCTTGGTTTCAACCCAGAAGAAATCTCCTTTGTCAACCAACTCTCTTATTCGCTTCTTGGGTTTGCCAGAAAGTATCGATAGATTATCGACCAACGACTCCTTGTTACGCGAATAGCGCGGTGTGCAGAATACCGAAAAACATTGCTGAGACATCGCCAGAGGGCGACCGTTTCGATCATAAATATTGCCCCTAGATCCAATGAGTACAAATTTCTTTTCGTGCTGGTTCTTCGCTTTCTCATCGTAGTACCGATGCTTCACGCACTGAATGTAGAAAAGATAGAAGAAAAACCCGAATGAAACAAAAAAAATAGAAAAATTAAACAACTTGGTTCGTTTCATTTCACAACACCTAATATGTCATCTTTACCAGGAAAGAAAAAGCCTTTTTTCTTAGCAGCTTCTTCAATCTTCGCCAGATTCGCCAGATTCATCACTTCGAATTCAAGAACTTCTTCCTGGTTACGCAATCCAACTACGCGGTTCTTCAAATTTTCCTTTCTCACTTCTAACTTCACCAATTCACTCTCGATATAAACAAGTGAAAAAAGAAAGAAAATAACAGCAAGAAATATTAAGACAACACGCATTTTTCACCAATCCTCAATTTTGCAC
>JAUWLY010000346.1 GCA_030613445.1 Candidatus Stahliibacteriota bacterium
CTCATCCAGCCCACTGCTAAGCGAAGTTTACAGAATCGATAGAATAGAGCTTACCGGGGAGGTTCCTTCCCCTATTGATCCACCAGCAGGATGCAGGTTCCATACCAGGTGCCCGTTTTCATTTAGTAGGTGTAGTAAAGAAGAGCCCAAGCTAATCGGTCCAGATAAAGAACATCTTGTGTCCTGCTTCTTGTATAGCTGATAATCTAAAAAAAGGGCAGGAGGAAATTTACTCAAGTTTGTGGCAATTTTTCGTCCTTTTCGTTGTCAAATGCTAATTTGAGCGAAAATTCTAGGTAAACAGATACTCACACATAGGAACACTCATAAATAGCGTGACGTCTTTTTAAGATGGCCATTTTTCTTGTGTCAGCCTTCAAGGTATAGCTTGTTCCAAATCTTTTAGGCCTCATCTTGTGATGAGCTATTTTCAAAGAGCGGAAGATGAAACAGAATCTTACATTAATTCTATAACTTTGCCACAAACTTGGGCAAGACCCTGGGAGGATTAAAAATGAAAGTATTTATTTCAGCAGATATGGAAGGCAGAGCTGGTAAGACACACTGGGAATTTTCAAAGAATGCTGATCCAGGAGAGTGGGACAGGGATAGACACATTATATGTGAACACGTAAACGCCGCAATCAAAGGGGCCAAAGAGGCAAATGCTACGGAGTTTGTTATAAACGATTCGCACAACACGATGAGGAACCTCTTGATCGACGGGTTCGACGACGAGAACGTCGAGCTCGTAACTGGTCAACCTAAACCCCTATGCATGATGGAGGGAGTTGATGAGACCTTTGATGCCGCATTCCTCATAGGCTACCACGCGAAGATGGGCTCACACCCTGGTGTTTTGAACCATTCTTTTTGCGCTCTGAGTATAAGAGACGTCAGAATCAATGGTAAATCGGTTGGAGAACTCGGCGTCAGTGCAGGTATTGCCGGATATTTCAACGTGCCTACCACCCTAGTAGTAGGTGACAACGTCGTAGCCGAGGAGGCAAAGTCTCAGCTTGGTACAGTCGAAGTAGCTGTCATAAAGAAGGCTATAAATATGAGCTCCGCAAAGTGTTTGCCTCTATCAAAGGCAAACGAAGTGATCAAAAAAATGGCCAGAATGGCAGTAACGAGAATAAAAGATATGTCACCGCTCGTTTACAACACCCCAACGACCATAGAAGTGGATTTCTTTATGACCAACATGGCGGATGCAGCCTCTCTAATCCCTGGCACAGAAAGAAAGAGTGGTACGACAGTGTCTTTGACTTCCAGCGACTTCTTGGAGCTCTTCAAAGCTTTTCAAGCCATGTTCATGCTTGGTGAGAGCGTTCGGATGAAACTTGAGTACTGAACCTTTGAGGTGGATGGAATGATAAGTTATAAGCTACAGGAGCCAACATGGAATACCCCCTTAGTCAAGATTCCCCAAGGGAGAGAGAGGTATGGGGCTAATGTCTTCGCCAAACTCGAGGCGGTAAACCCCACAGGTACACACAAGGACAGAGGTAGTGCCATGGTTGTTTTGGAGATGATTGAGAAAGGCTATGACACTGCTGTTTGTGCTAGTTCCGGCAACGCTGCCTTATCGCTATCAGCCTTTATGTACATGAATGAATTGAAAGCAAAGATATTTGTTGGTAGCAATGTCAGTAAAGAAAAGTTGGATCTCATCAGAATCTTCAAACCCGAAATCGAAATAGTTGAGGGCGACTATATGGCTGCAACACAGAAGGTAATCGAGGCCGCTGAAAAACATGGATACTACAATGCAAATGCTGGGTATTGCCAAGCCAAGATCGTAGGCAATGCCTATATTGGAAGGGAAATTGCGCCGTTCTCACCGAATGTCGTGGTCTGCCCTACCAACAATGGGACTCACCTTGTCGGAGTCTGGGAAGGATTGAAGAGAGCTGGGGTTTCGCCGCGCATGATAGCTGCTACCTCACAATTCACCAAAATTGCGGACAGTATTCATGGATTTTACCGGTTGGAGGAACCTAAGATATCGAAGGCTGTAAAAGATTCTGGTGGGCAATTTGTCTCTGTTTCAGACAAAGAGCTTGTTGAGGAAACTATTTCCCTAGCCAAGCAAGGTATATTATCAGAGCCAGCTTCTGCCGCCTCAGCCGCTGCCTTAAAACACGTAGATCTAGAGGAAAATGATATAGTGGTCTGTATAATCACTGGGAACGCTCTTAAGTTTCCAAAGCGAATGAGAAAGATACTTTGTTCTAGATAGCTTTTGATGGTTAACCAGGGAGGGAGAGTAGAGATACAGTGCTGCCATGAAGTTGGCGCAGCTGATGAAGCTAATAGATGACAAGGAAGAGGCGAAGAAATACTAGAAGTAGCTTCAAAAGTTGCATAAGATAGGAGCGTGACCAGAAGTGATTTACAGACGGGCAGTGGGAAATCATCAGTCCGCTTTTACCTCCGTCGATGAGAGATAACTACAACAAGGCCCTGATGACAGCACCAATGAAATATCGGAGAGATAAAAATGCTTGATAAATTAACATCTGTTTTAGATGCAAAGTTAAAACTATTAGAGAAGGAAGGTAGACTGAAGGGGAAAGAAAAAGTTATTGTTGATATAGTACCTCCTCGGGATGGATTTAGTAGAAAAATAGTTATGAGTGACCAGCGCACTCTCTTAAATTTTGCCTCCAACAGTTACCTGGGTATTTCTAATGACCCAAGATTAATCAAAGCTGCACATGAAGCAGATTTAAAGTTTGGAGTTGGTCCAGGTGCGGTCAGG
>JAUWLY010000262.1 GCA_030613445.1 Candidatus Stahliibacteriota bacterium
ATTAATCCCAATACCGACTTTTATAATTTCGTGGCCTTTTTTCTTTTTCTGCACGCCCATTTCGAGTATCGATTTCTGACTTCCTACTGCGGCGTGGATCGAGCGGTCAGTATCATCATCATGAGCCATGGGTGCGCCAAAAACTGCCATTATAGAATCGCCGATAAATTTATCGACCGTCCCCTCATATTTGAAAATGATCTTGGTCATGACTGTAAGTACCTCATTGAGTAATAACACAACTTCCTCGGCAGGTAAGCGCTCGGTAAGCGGTGTAAAACCTCTTATATCAGCGAAAAGAATGGTTACCTTACGCCTGCTCCCCTGCAGTGTTTCGATATACTGATCCGGGTTCTTGAAAATCTCTTCGGCCACCTGGCGCGACACATATCTGCGAAAGGCATCCTTGATTTGCTCCTTTTCCCGTAAGCTCTTGGTCATTTTATTGAATTCGGCTATCAAATCACCGATTTCGTCATCAGCTCTCTTCTTCAGCGCCAGGCTCAAATCTCCATTTGTGACCGCTTTGACCCCATCAACGAGTTCATGAATTGGACCGGTAAAATATCTTGAAAGCAACATAGCTCCGAGCGTGCCGAGAAGCAAGCCCATTACTGAAATAGCTATGAGAATAACCTGCATAGTATTGGTTGTCTTGATTATCCTTTCCATATCAACCCCCACACCAACCTTACCGATCTCCTTTTTCCCAACCAGCACAATAGGTCGAGTTACGTGATATGTATTCTGCGATTTGATAATTGCATCGACCGGACGGCCAATCAATTCCATTTCATTATGAGCACGGATAACACTGTTACTGTCTACAATATACGCATAGCGCACGCCTTCATTCTTTATTGCATCAGTTACTAAACGTGCTAAGTATAGATCATCTTTCGCAATCAATGGATCTTCGGCATTTAAAGCAATGAGGTTCGCCAGAATTTCACCCTGGAGTCTTATTTCGTGAGTCAAAGACTTTCTAACTCGATGTAGAGTGAACCAGAAGATAACACTCGTTATCACTAGCATGAGGAGGAAAATCAGGGTGGTGAATTTTATTCTTATAGGAATCCGCATAGGTTGAGTATTAGAATAACGTATTTTTCATGTGAAGTCAACAAAGAACACATAGAAATCCGGTCTTATTGTCATTGACAGCACACGATTTTTAGATATAATTTTTTTTGAGGCGGCGTAGCTCAGTTGGCAGAGCAGGAGAATCATAATCTCTGTGTCGGGGGTTCAAATCCCTCCGCCGCTACTAAGCTTATGGCACAAATTAACGAGTACTTTAATAAAACTGCAATCCTCGGGGATCACGTGAATGAGGTCTCTCAATTATTAAACAAGAACAATGATAATATACAACAGCTCACTCTGGAAATGGAACTTCTCTTTACCCTTTTTTCGCGGGGTGATGAACTAATAAAGATTATTCAGGATTACTCCAAGATCCTACAGCAGGATATCGTCACGTTAAGGATTTCGTACACGCAATACGAAGATACTATGGAGCAAACTAGTGACCGGCTGCTTAGCCTCAGTGAACTCTTGAAGTCATTGATCAACATGTTACAGCAAATCCAAAACAACGCAGACCTCTTTGTTAAATCGGCTCAATCCCTGGCTAATCTTTCCAAGAATACAGAAATACGCGCTCACCACGCGAAGAAAGAAGGTAAGGGGTTAGCAATTATCGCTAAAGAGTGCCTTTCGCTTGCCCAACTTGCCCAACTTCCATTCCATGATTTCAGTGCTTTGCTGAATAACCTTGAGCAAATTGCCCGCCCAGTAGTTGAGGAACTGAGTAAAACAATCGAACTCTCATCACGGGCGCGCGTTTTACTGAAACAATCGTTTAAATCCCTAAAGACGATCGATGACACAACTGTATCACTGCAGAACATAATCACGCAACTGGAAGAGAATAGCCTCGTTAACCAGGAACTAAAAGCCACCGTTTCCGAAGGATTAAGTGTTCTAAAAAACCAGCTCCTCACATCGATGAATACAATCGATGATATCTCAGTTCACTGTAGACAAATTAATTCTCTTGCCCAGACACTGAATGTTCTAGGCGCTATTTGTTCATCAGTTAAGGAACGAAGTTCAACCAGCGTTGAAAATTCAGGTATATCATCTATTGAACAACAATACAATTTTTTTTTACAAGAAAATATAACAACCATAGGTAAGCTCTCAACCGGCAAACAGCCCCCGCTGTTCCCGCATAAGATCTACCAAAGTATTGGCAATATGACCGGTCAAATAGTGGAACTCAATAACTCTATTAAAGAAATTCATGGATACAAGGAAGCCCTGGGTACGGATATGGCACAAATCGTTGATTTGGGCGAGCAGATTGAGAATTTTCTGGATGAAATACAGAATGTCTATAAACGCCTGAACGATTTGGGCAAGAATTTAAGTTCTGAGATCAAAAAAATTGAGGTACTTGTTTCTTCAACCGGCAAAATTTTTACTAAGATCAAAACCCTGTCTGTATTTGCGAAAATCGAACAAGGCCGAAGTTTAGAATACAAGGACATTATCTCCCCTATCGTGGATGAGTTTATTCAGCTTGAAGCAGAAACCGAGCAGGCATTCGCCGACATTATTCCACAACTAACGCTGGTAAAAAAAGATGCCCATGTCTTGAGTAAAGAAAGGATGGTGGTACGTTTAAAAAAGATCAAACCACCGGATTATTCGAAAATAAGAATATTCCTCGATGACATCAGCCGTGTTTTTGATGAAGAAAAGGAACAAACCGAGGAAATTTCGAAAATCATCACCAGCTTAGACAAAGAAAATATAACACTCGGTAATGCGTGGCAGAACTATGAAGGGGTTATTGATCAGATTTCCAAAACGGGTAGTTCATTCGATCGGTTATTCATTCACAAAAAAGGTGAAGCGCCAAGATATATCAAAGCAAAAAAGATATTAACGGTCAACTTACCTAGCGATCCCTTAACCCTGAAACCCGATGTGAAGACTGATGTCAATTCTCACCGGGTGATCTACAACTATTCATCTGGGCTGTTTCAATTCGGCGATGGAGCGGATATAATCCCTGGGCTCTGCCAAAATTACTCAGTATCACAGGATGGTCGAGAATATATCTTCCGGCTGCGCGAAAACTTAAAATATCAGAATGGCAGACCAATCATGGTTGAGGATATCAGAGAATCAATTATCCGGGCTCTTGAGGGACCAAATTGTAGTCTTTTTGGTATGATTACGGGTGCCGCAGAATTCGCTGAAAGCAAACAAAGAACCGCGCTCGGGATAAAAATAATTGATAGTTCCACTCTAAAACTCAGTTTAGAATACCCGTTTCTTCCGATTCTTGCTAACCTGGCATGTGATATCGCTGACCCATACCTAGATGATGAATTACCGATTGCGGCGGGACCTTTCAAATTAATCGCATGGGAAAAAGGAAATAGAATTATCCTTCAGGCTAATGAACATTATTTTGAGGGAAGACCCACTATAGATGAACTATACTTTCTTATTATTAAAGACGAGAATGTGGGCTATGAACTCTTTAAAAAACGCGCACTATCGATTTTCCAACCTACCGGTGATGCGTTAAAGCGAATGAGGGCTGAAATGCCAAAATCACTCCACACCATCCCTGAGCTCGGGATACAATATCTATGCATTAACTGTCAGAAAAAACCGTTTGATAACAAGCAGATCAGGCAAGCCCTCGCACATGCTATTGATACAAACCAATTAGTGAACATGTTTTTCAAAGGTTCTGCAATAAGGGCAAAAGGGGTTTTTCCACCTTCAATGGCAGTTTTTAATCACCGCTTGGAAGGTTACAAATTTAATCCGGCGACAAGCAAAAAGTTGCTGAGCGAAGCCGGCTTTCCCAATGGTTTACCCAGTATATATGCGCTCGATATAAGTGACACACCAGCCGCAATAAAACAGGCTGAATTCATCAAAACGAGCCTCATGGCGATTGGGGTACGCATCGATATAAACCCTATGCCATGGCAAAATTTGATTGAAAGGACTTATGCATGCGAATCCACACTTTCTTTTCGGGGTTGGGTTAGCGATAATGGTGACCCTGATAATTTTGTGTATCCTCTGTTCCACTCGGCATCACATGGTAGATCAGGTAACACGTTTTTCTTCTCTTCCTCTGAAATTGACCTTGATATTGATCAAGCACGAAAAATACGCAACTTGAACCAAAGAATTAGTTTGTACCGACAGATTGAGAAAAAGATACTAGATGAAGCACCCGGGGTCTTTTTCTACCACCGACTTCAAAATCTCGCGGTACAACCGGCTATCTTAGGAATCAAACCACATCCCCTGGGGTTGGTGCGGACAAAATATGTTTGTCCATTAGGTACACGCTACTCAATTCCAGCCCAACCCCCC
>JAUWLY010000022.1 GCA_030613445.1 Candidatus Stahliibacteriota bacterium
AGATCAAGCAAAGTTGGTTCAGGGGGAGGTACTGAGAAGTCCCGCCGGTCTGAGGTTCGGTAAAAGCCATTGGGTTTACCAGTGAATGGTCGAGCAATGACGCGGCCAACCCGGTTTTCACCGTTCAACATGGCGCGGGCAATTTCGCAGAATTCATAGAGTTTTTCCAGGTCAAAGACATCAATATGACAGGCAATCTGGAAAACACTGTCAGCTGATGTGTAAACAATCGGTCTTTTGGTTGCGATATGCTCATCACCCAGGTTTTTGATTATTTCGGTACCTGAAGCAGCTATATTTCCCAATATCCTATGGTGAATTTTTGTTTCGAACTCCCTGATGATATCATCAGGAAAACCATTGGGAAAGGTGGGAAAAGGTTTGTCCAGGATCACTCCGAACAATTCCCAGTGTCCAGATATTGAATCCTTGCCCGGTGATTTTTCAGCCATTTTTCCATAAGAGGCAAGCGGTGTATCAATCGCTTCAATACCTCTGATAGGTGCGATATTTCCCAAACCAAGCTTTTCAAGGATTGGCAATTTTAATCCTCCGCAGCTCTGTGCGAGATTGCCTAAGGTATTGGAGCCCTGGTCATTATATTCTGCTGCATCAGGTAGCTCACCGATACCGACGCCGTCTAAAATGAGCACGATTGCTCTTTTCATTATGAAAAAGTATATATAATTTTGAGTGTTTGTAAAGGTATATTGAGGAATATCTTGGCGTCTGATCTGTATATATAAATAGAAGGAGGCAGTCATGAAAGATCATAAAAGAATGTATGGCGTGTACCTGAGAGTTGGCATGTTTTCCAGCATGGTGATTTTTATCATGCTTTTCACCTTTGTGCCGTATAAAGCACCACAACCCTATGAACTGAAAAGGGATATTGCAACCCTCATCGACATTATTGATACTGAAATAGATATTATCGATGAACCACCACCAGAAGAACGTCCCAGGGTCGCAATTGAGGCGTCGAAAGAGGTGATTGACGAAGCAGTGGTGACTATTGTGGAGACTTTTTTTAAGGAAGATCCGTTCAGAATCACACCGGTAGGTCCGGAAATCGAGGTTGTGCCGTATTACCGGCTTGAAGTAAAGCCTAAACCGATATTTAGTGCTAAACCTGTTTATCCTGAGATCTGCCGGCAAGCCGGTATTGAAGGCACGACTGTGGTTAAAATGTTGATCGATATAGATGGTAGTGTTATCGATGTGGAGATCTTGAAGTCAAGCGGTAATCGATTGCTCGACCAGTCAGCGATTGCAGCGGCAAGAAAATCTACTTTCACCCCAGCAAAGCAGCGCGACAAACTGGTCCGGGTATGGGTTGCGATACCCATGAAGTTTGTACTGACTAAAGGATAATGAGTATGTTACTTAACAACCTGTTGAAATTCCTGTTACGACAGAGGGATGAAGTTTGAACTTGATTTTATATTCTCAAGAATGCTGCAAATGTGTGCCCAGAGGGCATTTGAGTGAATTCGGTCAAAAACAGTATGAATAATCCTGGTTAAAAATCGTGTGTGTTAAGAAAAAAGAAAGGGACGGTTTCACCCGCCCCTTTCTTTTTGTGAAGCATTTACTGATTTACCGAACGAGCAGGAATTTTCTGGTTAGGTTTATACCTGATTCAGTTTTTAGATTGTAGAAGTAGACACCGGCAGATAGCTCATAATCAGTATTCAGATGGTGAGTACCAGCAGAAAGATCTGCTGAAACAAGGGTCTTACAGAGTCGGCCTGCGGCATCATAGACCACGAGTTCGGTTCTTGTTGAAACAGGAAGCGTAAATTCGATTGCGGTGTTGCCTTTGGTAATGGTCGGCGCCCTGAACAAGAAGGCACCGGGTGTAATCGAAACCCATTCGCCTACGCCGGTTTCACCAATTATATGGATACGCATCAGCCAATCGCCGCCCTGATTTGCAACAGTGAATGCGCCATCTAGTAATTGCCACAAATAATTAGGCTCACTCACCGCCGCATCAACAGAAAGACCCGGACAGTCTGGATAAGCTACACTCTGAATGTAGAAGAAGTAGACATTATCACCAGTAACAAAGTGTGTAAGGGTTGTGTCGACCGGGAATTTATTCCAGTCGCCGCGGACAACCGTTGTGTTAGCAAGTTCCCAGCGTATAGTCGTTGGTGCTGACGCACCGTCATAAATTCTGAAGGTCGCGTCAGTTCCACCCGGTGATGGCCAGCTAGTATCCCAAATATGACAGGCGATTGAATCAACCCACCAATTAGCGGAGACCGGGAACTGAACACCCCAACCATTATCCGGATCATACCAGGCCCAGGCATTCGAAGCCATCCCATCATCATAATAGAGCCAGCTTGTTGCCTCAACGGTTGTATGTAAGGTATCGTTCGCAGGATTAGCATCACCGATAAGTTCGGTATAGACAGTCACATCGTAGATACCAGAGACAAATGTGAAGGGGTTAAAGGTTAACTGAATATTAGTAGCAGGATCTAAGTTGGTAACTGTTTGAGTAGATGTATAGGCACCAGGATTAATCTCACAGGTTACATCAAAGGTTTCAATACTATCACCGAAGTTCCTAACCGTTGCCATTGGCGAATAGGTTGTATTTTCTGGTACAAGGGTGGGTGAATCATAGGAGATTGCACCGACATCATGGTCTAATGGAGCATAGAGACCGACATTGTCAAATGCTGACCACCAGTCATAGTCGCCATCATAATAGAAAAAGACGCGAATGCTGTCGTCTGCAGCATATGCAGAAACATCAAGTGTATCCCAGGAGCCAGTATTATTAGTAGTATATCTGGTCAACTCGACCGGAGCATTCCAAGAACCACCAGAGAATGTACGCACACCAACAGCAGTCCAGTCATTACCACTGAATGAATTGAAGCTAATGCCATAGATCAAATATGCCATATTGTTTGGTGGAGCGACAACAGGTGACCAAGCAGTATCCTGAATTACGCCACCAGAAGCATCTGAATCGACCCAAAATGATGAGTCACCAGGCGATGGACATTCCCATCCTGATTGGTAATCATAGTCCTCAACTGACCAACCTGCAGGGAATGCCTGTCCATTAGTATGGGTCCAACCCTGCCAACCATCTTCAAAGTCCCAGGGGAAACTGAACGCTGCTGGATTATCAGCATCGAGCATATAGAGCGTATTTGTCGCGGTATTTGTGGCTAACCAGATGACTGGTGTAGGATGGATAGGCGACTGCCAGTCATAAGCAAGACTCGCAATTCCACTAAAGGAAACTTGTCTGCCTGTGAGCGAACCATCATTATTAAGCTCCCACAAGATATTAGTATTCCAACCACCGACAAAGAACTTGTCATTGAATGGATCATAACTAAAACCACGCTGGGAAATAGCAGTCCAGGCAGGATCACTTATTGAATCAATACAAGCTCCACCGGGCAGAGCGAATTTATATGCCTTATTAGAGCCGCCGACAGCGACAATCCAGATCTCACCATCAGGCCACCACTCGCTTGCATCACCCATCCAAACTGATCCACCCTGAGATGCATCGAAGGAATTACCTGTAGGTGAACCACTAAAGGTGTACTCATAAGTCATACCGGGACTGCCAGAAGCATCGGTTATCCAGAGATTTTGCTCGTGACCAATTCCCCATGCAAGACCTGGAGCTGAATTCCAACTATTAACAACAAGTTGTGTTACTGGATCGATAACATAGCACCTGTTATCGAACATATTGGACAGATATAAAAATGATCCATCCCACGAAAGGCCACCATTATCATAACCGTCGCCCGGCATGCCAGCGGCTGTGAGATCAATAGTCAGAAGGACATCTCCAAAAGCACGGCTATCAGTATCCACAGGCTGTTTACCTGGATCCATATTGATGCGCGCATTAGCATTGGACAAGTCTGGTGGTGTTATCGCAGATGTATTCGTTTCTGCAAAGAGCATAGGCATTATCCCCAAGCACAATGCAATCATAAGTATTTTTTTCATTTTATCTCCTTATTACACTTAACAATAGGTAATTCATAGGGATATCTATATATCTTACAGGGCTCTATCCCTGATAAGCCCGTTTGTGTTTTTTTCTTCCATCACCTCCTTCTTTCTTTATAAACAAAACCCAGAAACTATATGATTATCCAGTACTGGATAACCACACAGTATTATATCGAAAACTACTTATCTGTCAATACGTAAAAATGGGGTTACGATGATACTTATCAACCCCCTTTTAGATTACTACTTCATATTATAATGATAGGATGGAAATTGTCAAGTACCATGTGCACTACTTAAAGGGTTAAGAGAAAACTCTTGCAATATCGATGATTTATAGTATAATAGTCTAATGACTATCAAATGGTTTATCTCCTGGATTCTAGTTTTCCCTTTACTTAAGCTGCTAACCGGCATCAGGATAAAGGGTTCAGTACCGAAAAAAGGATCTTTTATTATCGCGTGCAACCACATATCCTTTTTTGACCCACCGATTGTCGGTGCTTGTGCAGCAAGGGAGATCCATTTCCTGGCTAAAATAGACCTATTTGAGAACTCAAAGGTTTTTGCACGTTTGATAAAAGCATATAACGCGATACCTATCAGTGGTATTCAGGGTTTGAGAACGGCGATGAAATTACTAAAAAAAGGTGCGGTAGTCGTTATTTTCCCAGAGGGTACGAGGTCAAAAAAAGGACATATGCTACCGTTTAATCCAGGCGTTAGTTATCTTGCAACAAGTCTGGGGATCCCGGTTATTCCGACGTACATAGCGAATTCTAATCAGAGGTTTTTGCGACTTGTTCTGCGTTCAGATAGACTTAAAATCAGCTTTGGCGCGCCCATCTCTCCTGCAGGTTATAAGAACAACCGTGAAGATAGGGAAAGGTTTAGCCAGAAATTGAAAGCGGAGGTATTGAAACTGAGATGAGAATTTATCGTGCACGTTACGGAGGAGTCTGTTTTGGTGTAAAAAGGGCGATTGAGATGGCACTTAAAGCTACAAGAAAGCAAAGCAAGGTCTATTCGCTTGGTCCATTGATCCATAATCGGGTGGCAGTCGAGAGCCTTAAGAAGCAAGGTATTATTACAGTGGACAAAATCAGTGATATCAAGAGCGGAAAAGTAATAATCCGTTCGCATGGGATACCGCCAGTGCTTCTTAAGAAACTGAAAAGAAAAAGGTTTGAAATAATCGATGCAACATGTCCAAGGGTGCGGCGGGCTCAACGTTATGTAGAAAGACTCATCACTGAAGGTTATTATGTTGTAATCATTGGTGAAAAAGACCATCCTGAAGTAAAAGGTCTCCTGGGCTATGCAGGTAACAGAGCAGTGATGTACTCAAAGGACCTGAAGCTCAAGAAGCATAAAATCGGCGTGGTTCCACAAACAACGCTTGATTTGGTCCACCTGAATGAGGCGATTGCCAATCTCATTCCCAGTGTGTCAGAGATGAAAATCTACAACACGATCTGCAAGGCAACGATTCTGCGTACTAAAGAGGCTATGCGTATTGCAGAGAAAGCTGATATGATGCTGGTTGTTGGTGGTAAGAACAGCGCCAATACAACGCGGCTCTACCAAATGTGCAAGAAAATAAAACCATCCTATCACATTGAATCTGTTGATGATGTCATAATTGACTGGTTTGAGGGTGTCAAGAGTGTTGGCGTGACCGCTGGTGCGTCAACCCCTAAGGAGCAGGTTGAAGAGGTCATCAGTTTTATAAAGAAAAAATATCCTGGTTGAACCTCATGACAGGTCGGTCAAATCCTAATATCAATCCTGAATCAAGTTCAGGACTAAACTCTAAATAATACATAAATCATAAATTCAAATGTTCAAAACACACCTTCTTTGAGATAAGAAAATCATGTAGTATTTCGGATTTGGAAATTAGAATTTTAACGAGCAAAGCGAGGCTTAGAAGTCCCTTTGCTCAAGGGATTTGAGACCCATGCGCAAAGGAAAGATAATCGTAATTGTATTGAGGATGAGAAAGACTATCAGAGGAACCAATATCATGAGGTGGTTGACGGGCCGACCATAGTATTTACTTGTTATATAGTGATACGCTGGCGTGGCGAGAATTATTATCGAGATCCCTACATAGGCAATGCTTGCAAGAGCAGCAACAACCCCACCGCTGCCCGCCGCGATTTTTGATGGATTGGTTTCGTTAAATTGCGGGAACCGTGCACCTAAACCGAGGTTTATCGAGACTAAAGATGCGGCGACGAACAACGCTATTGCAGGCATCAAGATATACATCTGGGGGTCAGTCTTGATGAATAGATTCGAGATGATCAAGAGGCTCTCCAGGATCAAGATCGCCATTATGAGGTGTGTATAGTACTTGATCTTCATAACCTTGCTTAAAGAAAGCGGTGAAGAACGGATAAACCAGATGCCAGCACGTTCAAGACTTATCGCTGGAAATATGAACCTTACGCCCAGGGTTGCTAGTACAAAAGTAACAAAGGTAAAATTGAGGAACGACACAATAGTGCGCCATAAGGGAAAAGTGAAGTATAAAGGGGTTCTCTTTAGAGAAATCACATATACGACTAATAGTATTATAAAGATCGATAGCTGTACCCATTGAATAGGTTCACGAACAAAAACGAGTAAGTCTTTAAAGAATAATGTACTTGACTGGTTATATTTATATACATAGAGGCGTGATTTCCTTCGTTTTGTTTTTGTCCCGTGTTCATTGATAAGTGCCCAGGATTTTGCATAGAGAAGTCGGGCCGCGAGAAAAGCGATAATCGTCATACTTGAACTAGTGAAGAAAAGCAATGCGAAATAGAAAAAGCCCAGATTTGCGCGACCGCTCAGACCCTTAATTATATTGGTTAGCCAAGTTGATGGAATAAAAGTACCGCCTACCGTTGTTAGATTTGTGGCAAACCTCAAAAGTTCTTGTTCGTTGTCAGTCTCGAAGACCTTGAGCAGTTCCGGGTTATTGGTTTTTACGAATAAGTAGGTCAACCCGATGATAAGAGTGACCGATAGGACTATTACATCTCTTGAAGTCAACTTAGGGAAAAGTCGGAAAATGGCGAAGATTAATAGGGATGCCATTGTGTCGGGGACGATCAAGTAGATCAAGATACTCACAATTGACAGAGGGTAGTAAAAAACCGGTGAATGGGTTACTATTCCATCAGCAGACATCAAAGGCAGGGCAAGGATCATTGTTGCCCAAGATTCATAAATGCAATTTTCAAACAGTTTACTAAGGTATATTGACGTCGGCTGGACTGGTAAGGAAAACAGGAAATCCAGTTCTTTATTATTATAGAAAGTTGAGAATGATGTTATTACATTACTGAATAAAAGCATAGTAAAGAAGACAAAAAAAGCCATTTCAATTATTCTATCCATAAGTGCAAAACCAATCGCCTCGACGGTCACCAGATACTTAAAGATACGGAAGAATACATAATAAGAGCCGAAAAGAAAACAGCCGATCACAAACACGAATGATAGTAGTTCAAGGGCATGCATTGAAATCAAGGATTTGGCGATTATCTTAATGCGGGTGAAAATGATGATGCAAAAATCTCTCATTGTTCAGGGGTTTGTCTATACCTCAGGTTCTACAGGAGCTTCTTGGGAGAGCTTAAGATATATTTCCTCAATATCTTTTTTCCCTGAGATCTCTGAAAGTTCACTGAGCGTGCCGATAAATCTTAATTCGCCTTCATTAATAATGCCGATCTTACTCGCGATTTCTTTAGCAAATGATAGCGTGTGAGTGCAGATAAACATGGTCTTACCTTGTGTCCTCAGTTGCAGAAAGGTTTCGCGAACTGATTTACTGGATTTTGGGTCTAACCCAACAAGCGGTTCGTCGATCAATATCAAGTCAGGGTCATGGAGAAACAGTTGGCACATTATTATTTTTTGTTTCATACCGTGGGAATAGGTTTCAGAGAGGTCGTCAATCCATTTACCAATATCGAGTTTCCGCAAGAGCGAGTTCATTCGGCTTTCGTATTGGTCCTTGTTGATCTTATAGATACCAGCGATGAAGTTGATGAATTCACGGCCGGTCAATTTGTTGTAAATGAAAGGTTCATCTGGAATGTAACCAGTCAAGTGCTTTGCTTTCAATGGTTCTTTAGCTAAATTAATGCCTTTGATCAATATATCACCGTGCGTAGGGTGGAAAAGACCAGCAATAAGTTTAAGTGTCGTTGTTTTACCAGCGCCATTAGGTCCTAAAAGTACAAAGATCTCGCCGTGGTCTAATTCAATGTTCAAATTTTTGAGCGCCCAGACTTTACCGAAGCGCTTGCGCAGTTCTTTTATGACGAGGGTTTTCATATTTTTTCTTAATGGTGATTATTGCAGTTTCGAATCAAGCACGCTGATCTGCAATTTGCCGACAACTTTCAGGACTTTTGCCCATTCAGAGACTTCTCCCTCTTTCAGTTTCAGATGGCCGATGTCAGCGGGAAATTGATTGAATGTTGGATCAACTGGAACCCATTTCCCAATCCAAACAGCGCACCATGCGTGATAAAAATATGCCGAGCCCTGGAGACTGACCAGACCCACATAGATCTTAGTTGGAATACCCGAAGCGCGCGCCAAAGCGGCAAACAGCACTGCATGTTCATTGCAATCACCTTCTTTTGTCTTCAATACATCAATGGCTGATGGTAAGGATGGCGTAGGGTTCTTTTTGAGCATCCGGTACACGCCGGTCACGAGCTTGGCAACAATTTTTTTTGTGTTCTTTTCGCCACCAACAATTTCCTTTGCCTTGGCAATTATCTGTGCATTTTCGCATTGTATGTAGAGCGATGATTTGAGGAATTCATCGTGTTCTTTGATGGGTGTGTTAAATTCAGGTAATTCAGCGAGCTTTGGTAAGTAAAATTCCAGGATAAGGGGTTCTTGACTGACCAATTTCTGAAAATCATCATCGAGGTCCAGACCACTGGATGTAATATCTCCCAGCTTGAGTTTTAGAAAAGCCAGTTTTCCAGCGTCGCCAAGTGGTTTGTCTGGTTTTACTGAAAAGAAAGAAAGAAGATCAAATGCTTCATCTGGTTTTATATCGGCGAGCGCTTCTTCTTTTGACAAAGGTATCATTTCCATGCCCATTGCGGGCGATGCTCGTTTGATTAATTTGAAATCGTCGTCAAACCATGCTACTTCACTTAATCCCATAATATTAATTTCCACTCTTGTTCCAAGATATACGTCACCTAACACAGTTACTTTTTCTTTATTGAACATTTTGATATGGGCCTGAGCTGAGGATTGCGTAGTTGGATCAAAATAGGGGAGGGTAATTTCGTCGCCGGCTTTCATCCCTTTATTTCTTATCACTTCTTCAATAGCACTGGGTAGATATGGTGTTTCTTTAAGGATAATAGTCTGGGTCTCTGGTGTGCCCTGTGAATACGCGGTTAAGAGGAGCTTCTTCCCTTGTACCTTACCTTCAATCTTTGATTCATGACCGAGAGTTTCAAGATGCAGTTTGAACTCTTTTAAGACGTATTCCTTATCAGTATAACTATAAATATGCGTATCAACAGTCCTTTGAGCATTCATCATCATCAGACTCATACGGCTGAGATTTTCGACAATGATACCAGTATCAGTCTTTGTGATTTTAGTAAAGGAATAGCCGATGCGTTGCCCCTGGAGGAATATACCAAGCCATTCCTCAGTATTCTCCAGTTCGGTAGACATTGGGTTCTGATCGACAACGAGCTTTTCTGGTTTTGGTATTTTTAATATCAGGTAAATACTTACCGCAAATATCGCGATGATTATAACTATACCAAGAAATTTTTTCATTATTTTGCTCCTTTCTTTTCTATTATATCCGACCCCCGTACAATAGTCAACCGATAAAAATAGAAAACGGAAAAATAGCAGAGTGATAAAGTCAATAAGTTATTAGATCATTGAAACCAAGTATTTATTGGTTTAGGTATTTTAGGCTTTTTGGATTTTTATACTTACAGAAACTCGGACAGATTATTTAATAGACATTTTAGGAAACCCTCACCCCATCCCTCTCCCTTTTTAAGGGAGAGGGTGTATTAATTGGTCACTGTCCTCTCCTCTTTGAGGAGAGGACAAGAGCCTGCCCTGAACCTTGTGCTGAATATCATTTCAGTATTGTTTCAGGGATGAGGAGTTCATTTGATAAATTCAAAATCAAGGGATGAAGATGGCTCCAAGTTTCGGATACTCAATCTTGACTTTCCGCTTTTTTCGGATATAGTAATGACTCAACGAGAAGGAGTGGGTATGTCAAAGATTCTGCAAGACCTATTGACCAAAAATCAAAACAGGATAATGCTTATTGTCCTAGATGGACTGGGCGATTTGCCAAACCCGGACAAGACAGCTTTAGAGATGGCGAAAACCCCGAACCTGAATAAACTGGCAAAGAAAAGCAGTTTTGGGTTAACAACCCCTATTGCGTCTGGTATTACGCCAGGCAGCGGTCCTTCACACCTTGCCATGTTTGGTTATGATCCCGTAGAGCACCAGATCGGTCGCGGTGTGCTTGAAGCTTTAGGTATTGGTCTGGATGTCGAGGAAAAGGATTTGGCAATACGGGGGAATTTCGCAACGATAAGTGATAAGGTTATCACGGATCGCCGGGCCGGGCGTATTTCAACTGAAGAATGTACCAGGTTATGCAATAAATTACAGGCTGCGATCAAAACAATTGAAGGGATTCCACTGATCATCAAACCGGCTAAAGAACATAGATTTGTATTGAAATTTCAGGATGCAGAGCTTTCTCAAGACGTAACTGATGCTGATCCACAAAAGGAAAACCAGGTTCCAGTATTTGCTAAGGCAAAAACCAAAGCTGCTGAAAAATCTGCAGAGATCATTAATACCTTTATAAAAACTGCTGCTTTGATTCTTCAAGATGAAGAAAGGGCAAACTATGTTCTGCTCAGGGGGTATGCAAGGAACCCTAACCTGGAGTCTATGGACAAACAGTTTGGTATTAACCCAGCAGCGATTGCAACATACCCAATGTATCGGGGTCTTGCTCGGTTAGTCGGCATGACCGTTTTGAAAACCGGTGAGACGATCTCTGATCAAATAAAAACCTTAAAGGAGAATTACTTGAAATTTGACTTTTTCTTTTTCCATATTAAAGGAACTGACAAAGCTGGTGAAGATGGTGATCAGGCAATGAAGGTTAAATATATTGAAGCATTTGACAAAAAATTGCCTGAAATTCTGAAATTGAAACCTGAGGTTCTTTGTATAACCGCAGATCATTCTACACCTGCTTTGCTTCACTCACATTCATGGCATCCAAACCCCTTGCTAATATGTTCAAAATATGTCTTCCCTGAAAAGAAGAGTTTCACTGAAAGAAATTGCGTAACTGGCAATTTGGGTAGGATGAGGTCACTTGATTTAATGCCTTTATTATTAGCACATGCATTAAAAATAAACAAATTTGGAGCTTAATCATGGCGCAAGAAATAAATAAAAAAGCCCTTATATCTGTAGCTAACAAAGAAGGTATTGTTGAATTTGCCAAATCTTTGGCAAACCTTGGTTTTCAAATAATCGCGACAGGTGGTACTTATAGGTTGCTGAAAGAGAATGGTATTGAAGCAGTTAAGATAAGTGATTATACAGGTGGTTCAGAAAGCGAACGTGTTAAAACACTCAGTCAAAAGATTGCAAAAGAAATCCTTGAAACCGGAGAAATCGGCCTTGTGGTCTGTAACCTCTATCCCTTTTTCGAACAAAAAGGCAAATCCTTAGATGAAATGATAGAGTTTATTGATATCGGTGGTGTGACTTTATTAAGAGCAGGAGCAAAGAATTACAAAAAGGTTGGGGTTGCATATGACCCAGCACACTACAATGAGATTATCGAGGTGCTGAAAAATGATGGTTTTACTGAGGACTTTCGGCTGAACTTAGCAAAACAAGCATTCGGTTACATTGCATGGTATGATGTTGTTATTGCTGAGTATTTTGGTGAGGATATTGATAAGCAGAGATATTTCTCGGTTGGCGCAGAGCGGTTTATCCCCATGCGCTATGGGGAAAACCCGCATCAAAAAGCAGCTTTCTATCTCAATAAATTGCAACAAGAGGGTTTTATAATCCATGGTGGCAAACAGATTTCCTACAATAATATTCTTGATGCCGAAGTTGCATTTGGTGCAGCAAATGAATTTGTTGATGAGATAGCCTGTGCGGTTATCAAGCACCAGACACCATGTGGTGTTGCCACAGGTGAAAGCCAGGAAGAGGCATTTGAGCGCGCCTATATGGCCGATTCAATGTCTGCTTTTGGCGGTTTAGTGGGGTTTAACCAGCAAGTCACTGGAGCGACTGCCGAGTTGATTAGAAAGCACTTCTTCGAGGTTATTATTGCCCCGGGTTTTGAAAAAGACGCACTCGAACTCTTGAAGACCAAGAAAAACTTAAGAATTGTAGAGTTATTGCCTGAACTCATGCTGCCGATTGTCTATCGTCCGGTTTTTGGTGGTATCCTGGTTCAGGAACGTGATAAAGGTGATGTCAAGGATTGGGAAGTAGTTACCAAAAGAGCGCCTGATGACTATGAAACCGAAGCTTTAAAATTTGCCTGGAAAGTAGTCAAATGGGCTAAGTCAAACTCGGTGGTTTTTGCGATAAAGGGAAGGACTGTGGGTATTGGTGCGGGCCAGACTTCAAGGGTCGGTGCCGTAGAGATCGCGGCGCAGCAGTCAGTTGATAGAAGCGCAGGTATTGTTATGGGTTCAGATGCTTTCTTTCCTTTTCGCGACGGCGTTGATACCGCTGCAAAAGGTGGCGTGACTGCAGTGATCCAACCGGGTGGCTCAAAACGTGACCAGGAAGTGATTGATGCGTGTAATGAACACGATATGGCGATGGTCTTTACACATATGAGACACTTCAGGCACTGAAGGGAAAAGCTCCAAGAGCCAAGCTCCAAATTCCAAACAAATTCTAATCTCGAATTTTCAAAATTCTAGGTTGTTTCGTGCATTTGAATTTGGCATTTCGCATAAGAAGTCGAGAAGTTCCGCAATGTAGTTCTCGACGCCCCCGTACTTTGTTTTGAATCAGGTTTTATGAATGCGTATGCTGTTTTTGTAGAACCCAAATAAGCTTTATGTGTAATATATTAGTATTTGTTTAACAAAGTGCGGGGTTGCTCGAACAGTAATGACATTTAACAATTTAGAAATCCTAAAATTGTAGTAGCCTGATCCTTCAACTGCGTTCAGGACAGGTTTCTCAGGCATTGCAGTAACGAAGTTATTAAGTAATTTAGTGAAAACATCGTTGAGAACGTTAATATCGTTTCTTTAGTCTATTTGGTTTGTTTAAGTTTTCTGGCTTATTCAGTCTATTTATTTGCTCCTGTACTCCGTTACACCGTTACTCCAATACTCTCTATTCAGTTCCTTCTGCCTTCTGTTTCAGAGTGACTCAGTTACATAGTTACTTAATAACATTTTTTTGCAGTGTTTACTACTATTCTTGGTTATTCAATAAATCGATTTCTGTTTAAAGTATTGCCCACAAGCTGAAATCAAGAACTGTATCATCTAGGTCATTGCCTGACAAATGCCCGTGATTGCGCCAATAGCATTTACCAGCTTTGGCTCTGAAATGGAAATCATAACGGAGTGTATAGTCAAGTCCGAAATCGATTTCTAGTTTCTTTTCAACTATGCCGGATGGAAAAGACGGTGTCCAGGTACCTCCTTCTTGCTCGTAAGGCAAAAAGATGCTCCCCTCTCCTTTTCTAACATATTCAATCTCCAGTTTAGGGTATAGACCGAATCGATTCATGAATTTTACACTGCAGGATAACTGGTCAACATCATTGCCCAGGGGAAAACCCAGGGGATGGGTACCGCGTACATAAACATTATCTTGTATCCGGTGTGTATACACCCATTTATCAACAAAGGTGTAGTTCATCTTCACCAAGAAATTGTTAAGTACTACTGATTTAACACCTATCTTGTAAGCCAGTTTATCAGGGTATGGATCGTCTTCATACATATAATCATCGATCAGCAATTCACCGTAGAGAATAGACTTGAATAGTCGTAACTGGATATCAAAGCGCCACATGATATTATCATTACGGTCTAACCCCCATTGTGATAGATAATATGGCAGAAAAGGATTTAGATATAAGGGTTCGAGCGCTTGTCCAAAAAGCAGGGCTTCGCTAAACCCTAGTTTCAGGAATTTCTTCAGGTCTATACCAATACGATGGATTGAAATATAACGGTTCTGGGAAATATCGAGAACTGAAAAGATATTGTGAAATTCGAAATAACGGGTTGGTATATACATCAAATAACCATCGTATCCTTGAGGATCGAGAGAAAGAAGCAAGTCGTTTTCATTTCCATAACCGAGCAAGTAGTTTCTGCGGCCGATATCAAAATGCAAAAGACCAGTTTCTGCGTTCATCATCCCTTCGGTTAAGTAAATCTGAAAATCATGCCATGATTTTGGTCCGGTTGTATCGATGTCTGAAGCCCGCTGAAACCTCAGGGCTTGGGAGAATTTGAAGTTTTTAGCTAATCGTCCACCTAAGCGCGCATCAAGAAAACCATGTCCATATTCTGGTTCTAATTGGTAAACGCCACCAAGGTGAATTAGATATGAAAAATCCTGGTTTTTTGTCAGAATCAGGTTGAAAAGTGACATGATTTTTCGGTCTAATGGATTGAGTTTGACATCATTGATCAGGAGCTCATCTATCTGCGAAATGACCCACTCTGCTTCATAGGGTCTTATCGAAGGGATGTCAATAAGACCTCTAATCTGCAAATATTCAATATTGTCCATTATCGGTGAGTCAGCTGGGATTGTGTAAGTGAGCAAAATAAATAATAACATTAAAACCCCCTAATAATTAATGACGAAGTTCCAATTCCAAATGACAAATCAATGTCAACCCGTCCCGACACGGAACGGGTCGGGAAATCCCAATGACAATTTTTTTTGAATTTAAGCATTTGATATTCACTGGATATTTGATATTTGACATTTGTCATTATACTAAAACCCTGTCTCTAACATTAAATGAATCTTGCCGTCTCGCCAGGTTCCCTGTTTTGGCCACGCAAAGATGATTGCGGCGTCCAGTGCATTAGATGCTATTGTCATGCCAAAACCGTATGAGTATTTTATTTCATCCTGGATCCGACCTATATCAAACAACGGGTAGATAAAGAGTTTCTTGTATTCGAAGTTGACCCAAACAGCACTTCTAGTATAGAATTCCTCTTCAAGATAACCACGTAGATCTTGTGCACCGCCAATTCGGTAGTAATCAAAGTACTCGAATGAATCGGTTTCTACAAAGTAGTAGTGGGGTCTTACATTTATTTTCACAATTTGAAATTCAGCATCATTTTGAAACCGCCACCGGTCGTATTGGCGAAGAAGGTATTCATACCTAGTCTGTTGAGAACACGACCAAAATGATGATGCGTAATCAAAACCCAAGCCAATACCTGCGAACTTATCAGAATATCGTTGGCTCGAACTATCATCACCAAAATACGAAAAGGACTCAACCCCGGATATCAAAGAAATGTCAAAGTATTCACCGATCGGCGCGGTTACCTGACCAGTGAATTTGACGAGACGAACACTGTCATATGTCCAGAGCGAAAAATTGCCGTTTAAGGCAATCGGGTGTATCAGGATCGGTTCAGTGAAATCGAGTGAAAAGAGGGTTTTATAATCGTACTGAAAACTCAATCGGCGTAAGGTACCAAGCAAGTTTTTAGTACCGTAAATAATACTAAAATCGTACTTGTCTTCACTCAACGCACCGTAGGCAGTTAAGTTATCACTAGGTTCTTCCTTTAGTTCGAGTAAGACATAGTACTCACCATCTCTCAATACAATGTTCTCTTGGACTGAACTGAAGACCTCAGTTTTGATGAGGTTTTTTTTAGTACGGGAAAGAGCCCGGCTGGAAAAATAGGTTCCCGGTTTAATGTCTGCGACTTTACGTACGGGACCCAGATCAGTACGACCATGGAGAGCAAAAAGATAATCAGCGATCATTATTCGTTTATTCTCTTCTACCATAAGAACCACTTTTTCAATGCTGTTGTCACTATAAATAACCGATGGATA
>JAUWLY010000223.1 GCA_030613445.1 Candidatus Stahliibacteriota bacterium
GATATCCTTTGGCATTGAACTCTTCGGACATTTCAAAAACATCTTTGGGACAGTACTCAACACAAAAGCTACATCCTTTGCAGCGTTCTTTTATTATATGGATTTCACCACACGGAATCTCTATTTTATCCAAATCAAAAGGTTTTCGCCAAAGTTTCATATCAACTCCTTAATAATCATTTTAGCTGAGGCATCTATAATAGATATTTTGTCTTCCCTGAGCTCTCCAACTTCTATTCCACATGCATTATAGTAAAATAGCCTTAAATGTCAAGAACGAGTAACTTATTTCTGTTCCTCGGCATGGTGTTTAATAACACGCGCTTGAGCTATATATATGACATCTTCGCAAATATTCGTTGTCAAATCGGCAATGCGTTCCAGGTTCTTGGCAACCAAGAGAAGTGGTATAGCCGAACCGATTTTATCTGGCTGTTCAAGCATGTAAGTAAGCAGTATCCTCATTGTCTCATCCCTCATTTCATCCACCACGTTATCTCTTTCACAGACTTGCTGAGCCATTTCCGCATCATTGTTCATAAAACTCTTGACGCTATCATTAAGCATCTTTTTTACCTCAACAACCATTGACCAGATATTACTTACCGGCTTGATACGCGGCTGTTCAATCAAAAAAGCGACTGAACCGGTAATATTCACTGCGTGATCACCCATTCTCTCCAAATCATTGTTCATCTTAATGACCCCGATCAAGAATCTTAAATCAGTCCCTACTGGCTGGTGGCGTGCAATAAGTTCGATGCACTGGTCCTCTATAGCGATTTCGAAACGATCGATTCTATGATCGATTTCTTTGACTTCCGATGCCATCTTGAGGTCTCTATTCTTAAGCGCTTCCAGCGCTTTGGTAATCGATTCATCAACAAGTGAGGCCATTTCTAAAAGATTCTTTTTCACCTTTTGCAGTTCTTCATCAAAATGGCGATCCATTATACCCCCTTATAAAACAGATAGCAGATAACGGATAGTGGATACCAGTAATATTAACGAATTCTTTATCGATTATCCAAAATCTGTAATCCATTTTTAATCCCATATCTGAAATCTGTAATTATCCAAATCTCCCTGAAATGTAATCAAACGTACGTTTGTCTGATGGGTTGGTAAAAATCTTCTTTGCGCTATCAAACTCAATCAGCTCACCAAGAAGCATGAAACCAACCTCATCAGCGATACGCGCGGCTTGTTGCATATTGTGAGTTACTATTATGATCGTATATTTTTGTTTCAGTACCAGCATTAGTTCCTCGATCTTACCAGTAGCAATAGGGTCGAGGGCAGAACAGGGTTCATCCATAAGTAGTATTTCCGGCTCAACTGCGAGAAGTCTGGCAATACAAAGCCTCTGGCGTTCTTCTGCCGAAAGGCTCAGTGCCGATTTTTTCAACCGGTCTTTTAGTACACTAAATAGATCGACTGCAGCTAGTGAACGTTCAACAATACCCCGCAATGTTTTCTTATCAGTAATGCCCCAAATCCTTGGACCATAAGCGATATTATCAAATATCGATAAAGGAAAAGCATTGGGTCGTTGAAAGACCATACCGACTTTTTTGCGCAATAGAATAAGGTCGCAGATCGGTGAATGTATGTCCTCACGATCAATCAGCACCGCACCGGTGATTCTTACACCCTGGATCAAATCGTTCATTCTATTGAAAACCCTGAGCAAAGTTGATTTACCACAACCCGACGGTCCAATAATTCCAGTAATCAAGTTTTCTTTAATCGACAGATCAATATCTTTCAAAGCGTGGAAACTTCCGTAGTAGAGATTCAAATGTGCTGTTTTAACGATCATCCAAACCTTCCTCGAATATAGTCATCGGTCCTTGCATCGGCTGGGTTCGTAAATATCTTTTCAGTCTTGTCAACCTCAATTAGTTCGCCATCCAGAAAAAAAGCAGTCCGGTCTGCAGTTCTTGCTGCCTGTTTTGTATTATTGGTTACTAATAGGAAAGTATATATTTTTTTCAGCTCAAGCATTGTTGCTTCAATCTTGGCTGTTGAAATAGGATCTAAACCTGAGCATGGTTCATCCATCATAATCACTTCAGGGTTCATTGCTAAGGTCCTTGCAATACACAAACGTTGCTGCTGACCACCTGACAGAGTTGATGCTGACTCGTATAATCTGTCCTTCACCTCTTCCCAGAGATTAGCTGCCTGCAAGGCGTCAGCAACCGTGTCATTGAGTTTCTGTTTCTTTATTTTTCTGTAAAGTTTTAGACCGTAGCTCATATTTTTGAAAATCGTACCCGGCAGGACAACCGGTGTTGCAAAAATCAACCCGACCCGCCTTCTGAGATCATTGACAGGTATATCAAAAATATCTTCGCCATCCAACCTTATCTTACCGGAAATACGGGCATAATTGATTTCGTAAAGACGATTAATAGCACGCAATAGAGAACTCTTACCCGCATTGGCTGGACCAATAACGCCGAGGATTTCCTTTTCGTAAACTTCCAAATTCACATTCTTTAGAACCTGGTTTTGACCATAAAAAAGACTTAGTTGATCAATTACAATCTTCGGCATATTCTAGTAGTACTTAGCCATGAAACGATGCATTAATCGATAAGCAACGAGGTTGACAAAGAGGATAATAATAATCAGAACCGTAGCAGTACCATAAGCCTTAGGCATAGATATCCCCTCGCGGGCAAGGATATAGAAGTGAACTGCCAGGGTCCGCGTCGATGAGAATACTGAAGTCGGCATATTTAAAGAAGACCCAGCCGTAAATATTACTGCCGCCGTCTCACCGATCGCGCGACCGATGCCTAGAATAACGCCGGTTAAAATACCGGGCAGCGATGTGGGTAGAACAACCTTTAATATCGTATCGAGCTTGCCACCGCCTAATGAATAACTGATTTCACGATAGGATTGAGGCACTGCTTTTATAGCTTCTTCACTAGTGCGTATAATAGTCGGTATTATCATTACCGCAAGGGTCAAACTACCTGATAAAATACTCCAGCCTAATTTCAATTGTATTACAAAAAATATAAAACCAAATAAACCAAAGATTATAGAAGGAACACCAGCAAGGCAATCTGCTCCAAAACTGATTATCTTGCGCAATAATCCGCCTCTAGTATATTCGACAAGATAAACAGCACTTCCAACGCCCAGAGGCGTTGCAATAATTATGGCAAGAACCGTGATAAATAACGTACCGATTATCGAAGGTAAGATACCCCCTTCTTTGCCCATTTCCCTGGTTCTATCGGTTAGGAACTCAAGACTCAACTGAGCAAAACCGTTCTTGAAAACATACCCGATTATGAAAAATAACACGATAACGGTGACGATCGTCATGAGTAAAAGGATAATATGAGCTATTATTTGGCTTGTTCGCGGACCGATCCTAAAAGTCATTCTCGACGTCCAGTTATCCTTATTGCAATAATATTTAAGGTTATTATAATAATGAAAAGAAAAGCACCGCAGGCAAAAAGTGCGGCGCGGTGATCACCGGTTGCATAACCTAACTCCAAAGCGATCGTCGAAGTCAGAGTACGGACCGAATCCAATATTGAATGAGGGATTTTTAGTGCATTACCAGCGATCATAATCACCGCCATAGTCTCACCGATCGCTCGACCCATACCAAGGATAATACCGGCTACGATACCTGAACGAGCCGCGGGTATGAGCAGCTTAACTACGGTCTGCCATTTGGTTGCGCCTAATGCATAAGAGCCCTCACGATAGGTATTGGGTACCGCAATCAGTGAATCATAGGATATACTGACGATAGTCGGCAAGATCATTATGCCTAGAATAATACTCGAAGCCAGCACTGAAAACCCTGGCCCGCCAAAATGAGTGCGAATAAACGGCACCAGGATAACAATGCCGATAAAACCATAGACCACTGAAGGAATACCAGCTAATAATTCAATGATCGGCTTTAATGTCTTTTGAACCATCTTTGAGGAGAATTCAGCGAGATATATTGCGCAGGCAAGACCAAAAGGAATACCAACAATCAGGGCACCGACCGTGACCATCAAGGACCCGATAATCATCGATAAAATACCAAATTGACCTCTGGTTGGCGACCAGTGCATTGAGAAGAAATTACCCAGCCCAATCTTAAAAATCAACGGAATACCCTGTTGAAAAATGAAAAAAGTAATGAGAAGAAGTGAACCGATTGCAGAAAAAGCAATGAAGAGCAAAAGTTTTTCAGCAATCTTATCTTTCATACGCTAGTACTTACCTATTTCTGTAACTGATATCAAACCATCACTTTTTAATATGTCCTGACCTTTTTCAGAAAGCACAAATTCAATGAATTTCTTCACTTCACCAGTCGGTTCCTCAAGTAGTAAAAGGAGAAAAGGTCTGGTAAAACTGTATCGGCAGCTTAGCAAATTAGCAAGCGTCGGTTTATTACCATCTATTGCCAAAGCTTTTTCCCGTTCGTCAACCAAGCCAACTGAAATATAGCCGATGCCTTGAGGTGTCGTGGCGATTATTTCACGGACCGCCCCGTTTGAATCCTGCACCAGACAGGCATCACTGATCACGTGCTCACCCATAACCATATCTTCAAACGCACCTCTGGTACCTGACCCTTCTTCTCTGGTAACTGGAATAATCTCACCACTTTCACCGCCGAGCTCTGACCAATCCTTATGGGTTCCAGCAAAGATACCTTGTATCTGTTCGATGCTCAAATCATCTATTGGATTATCTTTGTGGACGATGATTGCAATGCCATCAACTGCGATTAAAAATTCACGCAGATCTTTTTCATCACCCTTAAGGTTCCGCGATGAGGTACCGATATGACAAGTATTATTAAAGGTCGCCTGAATCCCCGCAGTTGATCCGCCGCCTTGAACATTTACCTGGATACTCGGGTTTTCTTCTGTAAAACGCTCGGCGACTCTTTCGATGAAAGGTAGAATTGACGTAGACCCAGCAATAATGATACCGCCTTTTCTCTGGGAACAGGTTGTGAGTAAAAGCATGCAAACAATGGCGAGGTAGCGCACTGTGCATTAATTATAACCAGAATCTAACCTGCGTCAACTACTTTTAACATACACCACCATTGTTCTCGACAGGCTCGCCTGTCTTGAACAAGGTGAGAGGAACAGTAAATTAGTTATTCTTCGAGTAACCCCGCACTTTTGCAAAAGTGCGGG
>JAUWLY010000326.1 GCA_030613445.1 Candidatus Stahliibacteriota bacterium
CCAATGGAGCGGACCAGTCACGGTACGCCTGGCTGGTTGAGGCGACAACGCCTACCTTCTGGAGCCACCAAATCTTGATCTCTGAATGAAAATCGGGGTGAGAGGATTTGAGCCTCCGACCACCTGAACCCCATGTAGCTAGTAGAAAAGGCAGAGACCGCTTGCCTCGTTTCCTCCATATGATACCAGAATCTTATCAGCACTGCGACAACCGCTTACCTTTTAGGTCTGTTTTCTCGCCAGTATCTAGGAATAAGGTCACAATGAGTGTGAGTCAGACTCCACCGCATATCTTGTCTGCTCCTGCTTTTGTTGCCTCCTTTGCTTATCGTCAGTGTGAACGAGCCCGTATAAAAGGCATCATTGTCAAACGATATGGGGAACATCACACTCATTGCAAGGTCAGCAGCATTATCATTTTTCTGAGGGTCAATTATGGCAAAGTGGGCAGCTACCTTATGTCGCCACAGATACACCTGAGGTAAAACGCTCTGCATATATTCTCGGGCTTTACTTGAGTCGCCATTATTGGCCAACCAACCGACCATCTTCACATAGTTGCATGCTGTCACTGCGTACCAGTGGAAAGCGCATGCCACTAAGTCCTGGTTAATTCCCTGCATCTCTGGAGCATTACCAAAGATACTGACCTGTTTGTTCTTCGGCAGTCTCTCAATTACCTCGTCTTCCACCCTTTGCACTTTCTCATATATAAACCTAAGTCCCGTAGCAAGATAAGATAAGGAACGAAGCTCGTTGAAGTACTCTTTTTCTTTTTCATCTGACAGTTTGAGATTAGCGATATAGTCGATAACTCTCACTACACCCCCCAAAGAGATTTGTTGAAGATGTTATGCCCTGTCCTTATTCAATATTCTACTGCATTGTAATTAAGCCCTTTAAATCATCGATGAATTTGTCGAACATTTTCACTTTATCGCTTTCGTTTTCCATATCCCTAGTTACGTAAACCCCGTCCATTTCATACTCAAGCAAGATTCGTGGCTTAGTTGGCTTTCTGTTTACTTGTACATCTAAAGAAGGCTTTTTAAAACCAGTCTTTTTCTCATTATATTCTTTATCAAGTGTTACAAAATACATTTTGATATTTTTAGTTCTCTCAATTGTAGATAACTTCACCTTCCAATATAGAGTTTGTGCAAACCGCTCTCTTACAGATGCTTTGCAGGAAATAATCGCCTTCACTTCAGCCGTTTTTGGATCATAAATTACGATGTCACTATCAGGAAGAACGGGATATTTGCCATATTTCAAGACTATATTGTGCCATACTTTTTCGAGAATTCCGCTATCACTATTATTGATTTCATCATCAGTCGTGATTTCATAACCCAGCCCGGTAATTTCCTTGTGTAGAAAGTAAATAACCAGTAGCTCAAGCATTTTGCCGCTTTCATTTCTCCATTTTTGCCCATTAGTATCATTGTTTTGTTCCTGGAAAATATCCTTCGTTTCATCTAATATATCAAAAAAATATTTGTGGATTTCTACTTGTCCATATTTCTTTAGGTATTTTTCCAGTATAGGTAAAAGAATATCATTAAAATTGGCAGTGTATTTAATCATATTTTCCCCTATTCATTTCTATCGTAGTATGCCCATTTGATTCTTCTACCTTGAGTCGGTTCGGATTTGCAGGAATGTTTTCTCACAATTATCAAATACTTAAATCCCCTTAGATAGAAGTTAAACCTTATCGCCCTATTCTGCCATGCTCCGGTGTTGGACGATTGACTTCTTCTTGAGACACAAATCATATCAACAGGCTCAAAGTGCCTGCACAGCCTCTCATATATCTTCAGTCCAACAGGAGTGAACTTCTTCTTAACCCACTGGTCGCCAATCAACCAACCTAATACCTTCCCCTCTTTTAAAATCCTGTGTGATTCCTTCATTACTTTTTCTAGTTCATCATAAAACTCTTCTGACTCACTTGAGATATTACCTATATTTTTCAGCTCTTCGTTATATCTGATATTGTCTCCGTAGGGACTGTCAATGAAAACCATGTCTACCGAATTATCTCCAAGAGGTATTTCTCTAGCATCGTTTTTGATAATATCTGGTCTTGTACTATGTATGTCGTACCCAACTGCTATCCTTTTTTCCGCTTTGCAAACATCTATGGTTGTACCGCTTCCGGCCATAGGGTCAACAACCAAATCCCCTGGTTCAGTGTACCTCCATATCATGTTATATATAATCAGTGCTGGTGTAACCCCAGCATACTTGTTATCCCCTTTAGGTGTTAAGCCATAGCTTTGCTTTGGGAAGTCCCAAAATGTTGTAGCTTCTATCAGCGGAATTTTTTCCTCAATATCCACTTCCGCCTTACTATTCTTAATCTCCTCCATCTCCTTGGCTATCGCATCTTCGGACTCTTTCGATTTTCTAAATTCCAGCAGGTCCCTTTTTCCTGCCTCAGATTTGAATATCGCCAACAACCCCAATAATCGCCCCCTGAAAACCGGCTTATTTCTTTTCAGTCCAAACTTGCTCAATACTCTTTCTGCTTTCTCGACTTCCACCGCCCCTCCAAGAGGTTCCACCTTTACTTGATATCCATACTTACCACTGAAAGCTCCCTCTTCTATATCGAGAGTGCCATCTGATACTGCTTTAAACGCTCCGTAAAGCACATCAGTGTCTATATTGTTGAGGAACAGGATATCCCCCCTTCTTATCCTAATCACCACTGGACCGTATAATTTCCCAGTCGCAAAGAGAAGCCTATCCAAACACTCACCTTCACTTTTGTTTGTGCAAGCAAACAGAAATCCCCGCTTCAATACCCCATCTTCGCCCTTACCTATTATTTCTTTTCTAATACCTACTTGCGGTATACTCATGCCTAAACCCCTATTCTTAGCTGATTATAACACCACAGGCCCTTCTAACCCATAACATCAGAACCCATCATATCCAATAGTTTTCCTTTTCTTCTCCCACAAATACAACCCAAACCACGTATGCTCTTCACGCTCCGCCTTGCTCATCCTCCCTAATTCAATCAACATCTCTCTTGGTGGATAAATGCCAAACTCCTTTTTAAACCATTGGGAGAAGCCTATCCAGCCGGGGAACACCCAACCCTTACTAAAATAGTACCTCTCAAAACCTTCCCCACTTAAATACTCGCTCAGATACCATGCTTGGTGCTTTACGTTATATACCTTACCCATCTTCGACCTATGGCTGGCATTTCCGATTAAACTTGCCTCATTTCATTCCTGCGGAACATCTTTATTTCAGGGATGAGAAGAA
>JAUWLY010000283.1 GCA_030613445.1 Candidatus Stahliibacteriota bacterium
AAGGAACAGTGGTACGGAACGCTCGATACTGTCTTTGCAGCACCAGTGCCGCGGTGGGTATATGTTGCTGGTATGGCTTTTCATTCCACACTCCATCAAGGAATTATCATGATGTTTCAAGCGTTCATTATCAGTCTTGTCTTCGCTATTTCGTTTAAGACCACAGGCACCACAGGCGTTCTATCTGTCCTGTTCATCGTCGCATTGATGATATTCAGTCCATATGGGCTTGGTGTGTTGATTGCTGGTCTTACCATAGGTCTTAAACAATGGTGGGTTTTATCTGAAGTATTGAGTACGTTGATGGTAATCGTTACGCCTATCGCCTATCCACTGGTAGTGCTACCTATTTTTTTGAGGAAAGTATCCCTTTTTCTCCCAACGACGTATGGTGTAATGGGTGTAAGGCATTTGCTACTCGGTGAACATATTTCGTTTGACCTTGGTACGATATTTCTGCGTCTCTCTTTGATATTGGTTGTCTGGGTTACTTTTGGGATGGGGGTTTTTCTGCTCATGGACAGATATGGTCGAAAAAAAGGTTTTGTATCGCTCTACTAAAGTTTCTGTATGCAGAAACTTTCGATTACAGTGATGAAGGATGATCAGGAAGTCAAAATCGGCGCACGTGCTGCAAGCTTTATAGTCGTATTTATTTGTGCGGTTGTATTTACACTCCTGTCGCCAACGAAATAATTAAATTATTAGGTATTTAAACTCACCTGGTGTATCTGAAATCCCGTCCGAGTGAGAAAACCAAACTATAGTGGATATTTTCATCTTGATGTTGTCTATGGAAATCGCCAATGCTTCCGACTATCTGGAGTGGTCCTATTGGTGTGTTTGTTTTTAGGCCAATACCTACACCTAAATGAATATCTTCTGAAGAAATCTTGCTGGATTTGATAAGTTTATCTATGCGTTTAAATGAAGCCACATTTGAAAAGCACTGCAGGTATAGTGGGTAAGTACTTTGATTAAAGAGATCGCATATCTTAAAATTCATACCAAAGCGCAAGACTACTTTATGTTTAGTAGTAAATTCTTCTTTATTAAAGCCAATAAAATTCATGCCACCTGTATAAAAATATGTAGACCAGGAAAGTTTGTCAGAAGATACACCTATATCCAATCCAGGGTGCATCACAAACCATGAGGAAAGAGGTATCAGATGGTCTGCGGAGAAGTCTATCTTCAGAAATTCATCCGTAGCACCAAGTTTGCTTGATGAATACAATACATTAAGTCGGCAGGCAAAACCTTTAGAAGGTAGATAGATATCGTCGACATTATTGAATTCCAAATTCATAGTGGGACCAATGATCCATTCTTCTGACGGAAGGCTATCGAAGGCAGGAAGTGAAGGTAGACGATAGACAACCTGGTGTCCATCAAAACCTGCATTAAAAAAGGCATTGTGGCTAATAGAATAACCAATTTCAGCGACAGCGCCACGATAATCAATATTGTAATCAGCTAGCCAGTTTCCATCTTCATAGTACGCACGGTCAATCGAACCCCAGAAACCGTCTATCCCGTAGCCAAATGGTAATGCAAACAGGCGCGTATCAGTAAGACCAAGTCTGTATTCATTCGGATCACCCAGATTAATGGCGGCACGTACACATACACCAGATCCTTTGATATTACTCTGTCCGACCTCGAACCCTATTGTTGCATTATCTTCATTGTCATACCGTATTCCAAGCAAATAAAAACCGTATGCCTGTTCCTGCACTTCAACCACCACATCAACAGAATCTTCTTTAATAAATTCTAATCGATAGTTTACATTATTAAAGAGTCCGGTATTGAATAATCGGACCAGATCATCATATAATCTATCAAAACATAGCTCCATACCTGGTTTTGTTCTCATTTTGTGCTGCACTGTTGCCTCGCGCGTAACCTGCAGTCCTTCAAAACGCACTGCGTGTACTCCTGGTAAGGCTCTATCATTAATTTCTTTATGTTCGGTAACAGGTCTGCGACCAGCAAGTTTGGCTCTGATCTCAGGGAGGGCTTGTATAGCTGCTGCCTCGCCTGCTGTAATTAATTCTTTTACTTTTGAATAATCTGATGCCTGAAACTGCTCAAGATTTGGTTCTATAACTACATCAGCAAGCTGTTTTTGCCGTTTAATATCCTCAAAACCAACTAATGTGGTAGTTCGGGATATGACATCAATCATAGAAATTCCTTGTTCATCATCATATTGTGTTGTTAGAACTGCGATGATGAAATCCGGTTGTAATTCAAGCAACGGATCCACAGGGAAATATTGAAGGACACCACCGTCGACTAATTTTTTATCAGCCAATATCTGCGGGGCGAACACACCAGGAATTGCAATACTTCCACGAATTGCTTGTTCCAGACTCCCTTGTTTCAGCACTACCTTGCATCCAGTTACAAGATCAACAGCGATTACCCGGAATGGTATTACTAAACTATCAAAATTATAAAATGTGTTATATTCAATTTTAGATAGGAGCTTTATTAAGAGGAATTCAATTTTTTGTAAAGATATCAATCCACTTGGTACGGAAGGGAAGAAGTTTCTGTGTGTCAGTCTAAATACATACCTATGACTTTTTTGTCGCTCGGACAGATATTGGGTACCAAATGATAAAGTCGGGCTGAAAAGAGTGGACCACTCTATATTGATAGTAATACTTTCAATCTGTGCAGGTTTATATCCGGCTGCATATAAACCGCCTATGATTGAACCCATACTGTTTGTGGAAAGGTACGACACAGGTATACCTTCGCGCTCTAAGACTTTTAATACACCTATATGTGCTAATCCCAGGGCTCCTCCACCTGACAGAGCCAACCCTATTCTGACGTGGTTTGTATCATCGGGCACTGGCTTCGCTAATAAGGGAAATATGGAAATAATTACGAGTATACCCAGCTTTCTATTCACATTTTCTCCTTATGTATTCAAAAAACTAATCAATATACATCAGAAAGACTGGTGAATTAGGCGTTAGATTTTAATAAATTTTACTACAGTTAGTTTACTTTGATCTACCGCAGCACTTTTTGTATTTTTTGCCACTACCACAGGGGCACGGATCATTCCTGCCGACCTTTATCTCAGGTTCAGGTTTCTTTGTAATTTTCTTTTTTGTTACCTTGGTTTTTTTTGCCGTCTTTTTTGTTGCTGTTTTTTTCTTCTTCGGAATTAATTTAAGAAATGAGCGGCTATTTTTCTTTGCGATCGCAGCCAATTCATTACCATTATGAATATGTCCTTCTTTTTCCAAAAATACGAGTAGTTTTGATAATATCTCGGGAACATTTTTTCCTGCTTCGGTTGTGAAAGTGAGTTTCCTTGGTGCGTACTCAAGCATAAAATGTTGAAGATGTGAATTATTGAGCTCACGGATTTCCTTATGTTCATCAAAAAACAAATATTCCAGAAAACTTTTAGCTACATAATCAGCATTATCTTTATATATTTTTGTTTTTGACTTTAGAACTTTTGAACTTTGAAAGTCACGGCTCAGGGCATTGGTGAAGTGAACCAATCTTTTTTCTCTTTTTCTCTCCCCACTTTGTTTTTCTTGTATATCAGCTAAACCCATGATTATATTATACTTACGTTAATGGAGATGTCAACCCAGCACTTTTTACTAAAAGTGCTGGGTTGATTTCTTTTTATTTTTCGCTATTATATACTATAATGCAAACTTCAAAATATGATATAATCGTGATTGGTGGTGGTCATGCAGGAATTGAAGCGGCTTTGGCACCGGCACGCATGGGATATAGTGTTTTACTTTTAACATTGAATATTGATAATATTGGTCAGATGTCATGTAATCCATCAATTGGTGGGTTGGCAAAGGGACATCTTGTGAAAGAAGTTGATGTATTGGGTGGCGAGATTGGTTTGCTTGCTGATAAAACTGCTATCCAATATAGGATGTTAAATCGTTCGAAAGGTCCTGCAGTTTGGTCACCAAGAACACAGAATGATCGTTTAGAATACAGGGTGGCAGCGCAGGAAATTCTTGAAAATATAAAGAATATTAAGATAAAACAGGAAGAGGCAAGCGAGGTTATTATTGATGATCATAGGGCAATTGGTGTTAAAACAAATATTGGAAATGAATATCAGGCACATGCTACAGTATTAACTACTGGAACTTTTTTGAATGGATTGATGCATATTG
>JAUWLY010000180.1 GCA_030613445.1 Candidatus Stahliibacteriota bacterium
TGCTTAGTTATGACGAAATCTTCCGAATATGTTTCTTGGAAATAACATTCACAGGTCTCTGTATCCTCGCAAGTGCAGGTTTGCATGCATACGCTTAAAAGCTGTAATTCTTCACGGCACACTGGACATTGCTCAACATGCTCCCGTATTCTTGCCTCTTGATTCACGGCCAATTCCCCAAGGACTAAGTCGATCATTTTTTCCTGAACATCAAAACAGGTCATGCTTTGTCCTTTAAGTGATTCCTGAGGTTTTTTACTGCCAGATGATGGTTGACTTTGATCGTGCTAACAGGTTTATTAAGGATGTCGCTGATCTCTTGGTAAGAAAAATCCTGTAGGGTGCGGAGCGTGAAAACGGCTTTCTGAACCTTGGGCAATTTAGCTACGGTGGCATGGATCATTTCCCGGAATTTCTTGCTTTTATAAATTTGCACCGGGTCATCGCTTTTAGAACCAGTGATTTCTTCAAAAAGTTCTTCAGTAGGTCGACGTTTCTTAATGAAATTCAGGCAATTATTGATCGCAATTCTGTACAGCCAGGTTGAGAATTTTGACCTTCCGCCGAATTTATTGATCTTTCGGTATGCTTTTAAAAACGTTACTTGTGCCATATCTTTAGCGTCATCATAGTTTCTCAGGACCTTATAGCAAAGATCGTGGATTTTAATCTGATGCCTGCGCACCAATTCATCAAACGGCGTAATTTCGCCGGCCTTAACTAGTTTAACGAGTTCTTCATCTCTGAGTTCCCGATATTTAGACAATTCCCTTGCGAATTCGTTTACCCCGTTAGACAAAGCATTCTTTTTTTTATTTTTCTTGCGTTGGATTGAAGTTGGCTTTACTATATTTCGTTTCATATTTAACTATATTGTCTAACGGGGTTTACCCCTCTTGCGTTAGATACTGCTTCCCCTTTATGCTTATTCCTTTTGCGTGTTACCGTTTTTGTTCTTTTATTGTCAGTCATGTTAAAATATTTGGTATCTAACGGGGCAATCTCAGCTTCTGTTTTTCCACAAACCTGGTGAGCTTATCACGCATTTCGAACATGGACAGATTGTGCTTGCTGGCAAGCCTTTTTATGTCTTGATACTCAAGGGAAAATCTCGTTCTATTCCGGTGTTTTGAAACTTTGACACGTATCAGACCATAAGGTGACTTTATTTTCAGTATCTTACGTGGCAAAATCACCCGCTGTGTTTGCCTGGTCCTTATCCCTAAAGTAGTTGTCTCTTCAAAAAGAACATCGAGGATAGGTCCAATGTTTTTCTTGCCCAGAACTGTTAATTGGATACCCGGTCTGGCGTTTTTCATTATCGTCGTTAATAGGAAAACTTCCAGAGCGCCAGCCTTGTACAGTTTCTCAAAAACTACATCAAAGTGCTGTGGATTCATGTCGTCAATAGTCGTTTCAATAACAGTACATTCATCAACTAGAGTATTGTCTATTTCACCGAGGAAGACACGCAAGAGGTTTGGATAATCTCGAATTTTCATAGTGCCCCCACCAAGCCCCACACGCGTGATCTTTGATAGAACTAGATGTTCACTAGGCTGGGCAATGGTGCTGAGTATTGCCGCACCCGTAGGAGTTGTTAACTCTGCTGGAACTGGCATGAATTCGACTGGGAAGCCCTTTAACAACTCGGCGGTCGCAAAGTTGAAGGCAGGCATATTGCCTTCCACGGTTTTGATAAAACCTTTGCCGGCCTTTACGGACTTGGTATATACTCGGTCAACCTCGAGATAATGTATGGCGATAAGGACACCGGTTACGTCAAGCAGAGTATCTGTATCAGCAAGTTCGTGCAGATGAATATCATGTGTGTGGTGGACTTTTTTCTCAACTTCAAAAATGCGGTTGATTATTTTGACAGCTTGAACTTTGATTGTATCAGGTAACTTACTTTTTTTAATCAGAGGGATAAATCGTTTTTCTGTGATATTCCTTCTTATCTTGAAGTGTACGTGTTTTGCGCTGACGCCGTTTCTGATTGTTTGTCTAACCTTGAGTTCAAAACCTGGTACGAATTTTAGTTTATCTACGAGATAAGTTTTGGGTACACCGAGGTCAATCAAACTTGCCAAAATCATATCACCGCTTGTTCCCAGTATCGGGTCAAAATATAGAATTCTCATAGCTTGTTTATGATTGCGGCTATATAGCCGGCACCGAATCCATTATCGATATTGACTACCGCAACACCTGGTGCGCAGGAGTTGAGCATGGTTAGCAATGGTGCGATACCCTGTAAGCTAAGTCCATAACCAATACTTGTTGGCACCGCGATGATTGGTTTAGCAAACAGCCCACCGGTGACCGAGGCGAGTACACCATCCATGCCAGCCACGACAATGAGGACTCGAGCCTGCTTGATCTCCTTATGGAAAGAGAGTAGGCGGTGGAGACCAGCTACTCCGACATCGTAGATCCTGCTAACCTTACTGCCCATCATTTCAGCCGTTACCGCAGCTTCTTCAGCAACCGGGATATCGGCAGTGCCGCCGGTTAGAATGCTGATTAAACCTTGTTGTTTAGGTGCCTTTCCAATGAAATATATGTGTCCGTCCTTATAATATTTGCCTTTCTTGAATTTTGCTTTGAGGATTTTAGCGAGCCTGGGTGTGACTTTTGTTAGAAGAACCTTTTGGTTTGCTTTTTGAATTCTCGAGGCGATAGCACAGATTTGTTTAGGCGTTTTTCCTTGGCTAAAGACGACTTCGGGGAAACCTTTCCTTTTTTCCCTATGCAGATCAACCTTGGCATAACCGAGGTCCTCGTAAGGATCGATGAAAACTTTCTCTTTGGTCATTTCAAATCAAAACCATTGTAGAAAGTTCTTTCATAAATTCTAATATCGAAATCCTAAATCCTAGACAATATCAAAACACAAAATCCAAATGACCGAAACAGTCTATTATTTGGAAAATTAGAATTTCGAATTTGTTTGGGATTTAGAGATTCGGATTTAGCATTTGTATAGAAATCGGTACAATTTCTATACATTAGAACACCTCAGCAGAAAATTTATATATTTCAGTATCCTTTTCTTTATAGGCATCACCTGGTAACCCTGCCTTATGACAGGTTTGTTCGAGAAACTGCTCGACCGACCAATTGTATTCAGTAGCAACCTGAGGAAGGAGCAGACCCTGATAATGACCCTGGCGAATTATGAGGCCGTCGCGGCCGATAACAATATCTTTGAAATCTTCCAGCCGCTCCAAAGGAGTCAGAACTGAAATTTCAATATCCAGATCAGACAGTTCTTTTTCACTTACCTTTGGAAATCTTGGGTCTTCGAGCGCTGCAGCCTGAGCCATTTGCTGGCATGAAATATAGAGTGGTTGATCGCCAATAATGCGACCAATACAACCTCGGAGATTACCGTGTTTATTCAAAGTGACGAAGATGCCGTAATGCTCTTTTAGCTTGGCAGTTATATTTTTGACTTCTGGAAGGTCTTTACCAAGAACCGCTGCTTCGATGGATTGGCGTGCGATTTCTTTTAGTTTTTTCTTTTCTTTTTCAGATAACCCCAAATCAACTCCAACCTGGATTTCCTTTGCTTTGAAGAAGGCAGCAGCGAGATAACCAACAACGCCGTTCGAATACTCACCGGTAATCGTACCGCTTGTTGCGTACATTAACTGTTTAGCTGCTGTGGCGCCTTTCTTTCGTGCAACAAGCATGGCAGTGATAATCGGCGCACCACCACATGCTTCGCAACTATCCTGGGCAAGTCTTTTATAAAGCAACTTTGGGTCATACTTTGATACGGATTCAATGAGGATATTGTCCAAAACTTCAGCTTCTTCTTGGGTGTGGAAATGGGACAAATCTGAACTGGCAACGACCAAGACCTTTCTGCCTTTAGTTGCCGCAACGATTGCATCGCTTAGTGTTTCGCACATATCGTAGTCGTGGCTACCCATGACGATTTCGATCACCTTGAATTTTTTCAGAACTTTCTGCAAAAAGGGGATTTGAAGCTCTACTGAATGTTCTTCAATATGTGCCCTTGGATCATTAATGATCTTCTTATTGTGTTTCATTATTTTCCGCGCCAGGGGCAGATCAAATTCTACTTGTCCCAAGGGGGTCGTGCGACCAGCCATGGTGTCGACTGAAGCACCCAGGAATCCGTGGTAATGACTTGGTCCTATGACAATGACAACATCGAATTCTTCATGCTCCACGGTCTTGTAGGCAAAGGCTGCCACTGGACCTGAATACATATAACCTGCGTGCGGGGATATCAATGCCAGGATCTCACCGTGCACCTTGGGCCGGGCACTGCCTAAATAATCCTCGAGTTTTGTATTCAACTCCTTCTCAGTGCCCGGATACCAGGTTCCAGCATGCGGAGATCCCCGGTATTCCTTGCTTTCACAATTTTGTGCCATAATAATCACTCCCAATAAAAGTAATTTGGTAAACATGTTCATTTGATATATTATAGATAAATAAACATGTGTCAATATTTTTTTCTCTCAGATTTGATTCTTGGGCAATAATATTCTTGCAGTACACGCGGCAAAAAGCGCTTTGATTAAATCAACTGGTAAGAACGGTAGAACTGCCATACACAGGGTGGTTTTCAAGTTTGTTTTCATAAAAAGCGCGAAATGAACAGCACCGCATATGTAGATGATTGAAACAGCAACCATCATTAAGCCAACCAAAAAGACGAATGAATGAGTTTGTTTATATCGTTGTGTGACTAAACCGATGAAAAAAGCAGCTGGAACAAAACCGATGATATATCCTGTGGTGGGCCCTATTGGTAAACCAGATGCAGCTCCAGAAAACCATGGTACACCAACAAAACCAATTGCCATATATAATATCATGGACAGTCCGCCGTAGACATTACCCAGGATAACACCGCATAAAAGTACGGCGAAGACCTGACCAGTGATCGGCACCGGTGTGAACCCTAAGGGGATACGTATTTGTGCAGCGATACCAGTGACTACTGCAGCTAATAGAGCTAAGAGAATTTTTTTAGTCCATGCCAAATCATGAAGCCATTCATAATAATTCTCTTTTTTCTTCTCCAAATAACCCAATGTATCTGTTATGTTCAAAATGCCTCCTTTTACAAAGAAAGTGTCTCTAATTACAAATTTCAAAACCCAAATGCCAATTGAAAGTGATTTGACATTACTCTTTGTTCGTCTTTATTATCCCTGTTATCGTATTTTGCCACTTTATATGATCTTTAACATAGAAGCCGATATCTACTTCTTGTTCATGTAAGACGAGAACTGTCATCCCTGCTCTATAGCATCCAAGAAATTTCTTTTCTTCGGTAACGTCGCAAATCTCCTTGAGTGGGATTTCTGTTTTGCTGCCAATAAAGGGAATAAATATGATCTTATCATTGGTCAAGCCGATAACTCCATCACACTTAACCCGTCCGTACTTGGCAGTTGCACCACGAAAACTGGCAAATTCCGGGTTTATGATAAACGTCTCCCCAGATAGTTTCATCTCTCGGAAGAGCCCCGCAATTTTTCCTTTTTTCCAGGACATGTAGATAACAAAACAAAGAAAAAGTCCCAAGCTGATTATTGTAATGACTAACCACACTAGATACCCCTGTGTCTATTCTACATCATTTCTGTGTAAAGTCAATATTTGTATTGTAGAAACTTGGACAACTACATTTAAGATTGTAGATTTGAGATTTTAGATTGTCAAGACAGGATTATCATTGTAGATTTCAGATCTAAGATTTTTTTTCTATGATAACTTCTCGATGCGCCCCCCTTCTGTGGGACTTACTCGAAGAGTAAAGAGTTACTGTTCGAGCTTGTTGTAAATCTCGAGCATGGCGAGAGGCCCCGTTAGAGCTTACCATATTATTTCATGTCCAATAAATCAATGAATTAGAACAAACGGATATTTAGTTCTAACGGGGTGAATCGAGCATTAATAATTGTAGTTGTCCAATTTATTGGATAATGCCTGATAAATCTCCGAAAGCCTCGTGAGCGGACAGGCAACTACATCAAATATGAACTCCTCACCCCTGAAACAATACTGAAATGATATTCAGCACAAGGTTCAGGGCAGGCTCTTGTCCTCTCCTCAAAGAGGAGAGGAAAGTTATCAATTAATACACCCTCTCCCTTTCTAAGGGAGAGGGAAAGGGTGAGG
>JAUWLY010000071.1 GCA_030613445.1 Candidatus Stahliibacteriota bacterium
CATCAGGCAATCGAAAATTTTCCTCTCCCTTGAAGGGAGAGGGTCAGGGTGAGGGTGTAATAATCAGTCCATCATTTAGTCCGTTTAATTCGTTATTATCGTTTAGAGCGTTATTTCTTCAGCGAAGCATGTCTTCAGAGAATCGTGTCTCCAGCCGAAGCTATGTTATTGTGAGCGACCGAAGGGAGTCTGGCAATCTCCGTATGTCGGCGTTTTTGCCACCCGGGTGTTTTCTTCGATCCCTAAAATGACGAGAATTATTTCTGCACCAGCCAGCAGGCTGATGAACCATAATGTGCCAATGATCAGTATGTAAAATGCCATGGCGATACCGCCGAGTGGTCCTAACATCCCAGGTCCGCCATAACGGTGACTGTACTGTGATAAAGCAGCACCGCCTACGAGCATGACGACGAAACCGATGATCGTCATGACTGCAATGAACCAAGCAATCACTTTGAAGATGACTGAAATAGTCCGAAGTGCCTTAAATTTTTTCTCCATTGTTTCCTCCTTATTATTATTGAATTCTATATACAGCGTAACTAAAGTCAAGAGCTCATACTAGAAACTTAGACACATCATTATTCCTTGATAATGAACTCCTCACCTTTATCCTCTCCTCAAAGAGGAGAGGAAAGTGACCAATTAATACACCCTCTCCCTTTTTAAGGGAGAGGGATAGGGGTGAGGGTTTCCTAATTTTTGACTCCAGCCCGGTGTATGACTTTGCCTTTCTTGTAAAAATTGATGTACTGTTGTCGGCGGACTACTTCGGTGGCCCCCAGTTCCCGAGCGCGCAACCGAATTCCAGAGAGCAAAAAGAGATTCCTGACTTCTTCAGGATACTTACCAAAGCGATCAACGATTTCTTCGCCTATTTTATCAAGCTCGTATTTCGATTCAATATCGAAAAGCCTTTTATAAAGAGCGGTTCGCTCATAGGTTTTCTCGATATAGGAACTCGGGAAATAGGCTTCCATTTTGAGGTCGAGTATCGGATCCTGCAAGATTTTTTTACCTTGCAGTTCGTTGACTGCTTTACCCAATATTTTTATGTATAGGCGGTAACCAATCGAGTTTACATGGCCGGATTGTTCTTTGCCCAGAAGGTTACCGACCCCGCGTATTTCCATGTCGCGTAGGGCCAGGCGGAAACCTGAACCGAGTGTCGTGTATGACACCAGCGCACTCAACCTTTTATTCGCCTCGTCAGTGATCCGACGGCGTGACGGGACAATAAAATAAGCATAACCCTGGATATCAGAACGACCAATCCTGCCGCGCAGCTGATGGAGATCAGCGAGTCCGAACATGTCGGCATGATCGACAATTATCGTATTGACATGTGGCATATCAAGTCCAGATTCCACGATCGCGGTAGATAAGAGGAGGTCGTATTTTGCTTCCAAAAAAGCGACCATGCGTTTCGCAGTTATATCTTCCCGCATCTGACCGTGGAGCAAACATATTCTTAAGCTCGGCATTATCTTATGAAGTTTTGCACGTACCGTTTCAATCGTTTGAATGCGGTTGTGGATAAAAATCACCTGACCGCCTCTGGATAACTCTACCTGGAGAATTTTACTGATTTCATCTTCATCATAATAGATTATTTTTGTAATGATATCCTTTCTACCAGGCGGTGGTGTGTAGATATTAGAAATGTCCTTTAGACCAGTTAACCCCATATAAAGCGTCCGTGGTATCGGTGTGGCTGATAAATAGAAAGTGTCGATACTGGGTTTGAGGTTCTTTATCTTTTCCTTCTGGACAACTCCAAAGCGTTGTTCTTCATCGATTATCAGGAGCCCTAAATCCTTGAACTGTACGTCTGGCTGGATCAGTCGGTGTGTGCCGATTACAATGTCAATGCCGCCTTTGGCAATATCTTTAAGTATTTTTTTTAATTCTTCTTTTTTCCGGAATCGAGAGACCATTTCCACGCTCAGTGGAAATGGTTCAAGTCTTTTCTTGAACGTCGTATAGTGTTGAAAAGCGAGCAGGGTAGTTGGACAGAGGATCATAGTCTGCTTACTATCCAGCGCTGCTTTGAATGCTGCGCGCAAAGCGATCTCAGTTTTTCCATAACCAACATCACCACATATCAGTCTCTCGGCTGGTTTAGGCGTTTCCATATCGAGTTTGACATCCTGGATTGCCTTTTTCTGATCAGGCGTTTCTTCGTAGGGGAATGATGCTTCTAATTCGTTCATTTCCATGGTGTCCTGATCAAAAGAAAAACCCTTTTCCTGGGACCGCCGTGTATACAAGTTCAACAGGTCGATGGCAAGGCGTTCAGTCGCTTTCTTCACCCGGTTCTTAGCTTTCAACCATACTTCACTGCCCAACTTGGAAAGTTTAGGTGGTTGTTCACGGGTGGCAATGTAGCGCTCGAGCAGATTCATTCTTTCAATAGGCAAGTAGACTTTATCTGTGCCCGCATAATCGATGCGTAGACATTCGACTTTTCTGTTTTCAAAATCGACGAGGGTCAATTCCTTGAATTGTCCGATGCCATAGTCTGAATGGACGACATAATCCCCTTCTTTCAAACCCATTAGATCGTCGATAAACAATCCACGATAGGCAGGCTTTTTACGTCTTATTTCACCAAAAATCTCAGTCTCTGTAATATACGCTATTTTTGTATTTTGGTCCAGGAAACCGCGTTCCAGGGGGATGTGATGTATTTCTATTTCACCGAGTATTGTCTTTAGCCGCTCCGCCAGGCTTTTATGCGTAGTGAAAAATTTGAAGACATAGTTTTTCTTTTTTATGTCCTCTTTCAATTTCGTGAGGTCGCCGAAATACTCAAAGGGCGGGGCAAAGTGATAGTCAAATTCTCCAGTTGGACTTATCAAGATATGGTCCATTACGAGATCGATATCCATTTCACTAACCGCAACTGCTTCAGCGCCTATTAGTTCCAGGAGTGGTTTTGGAGACATCGGTTTGGCGAGTCGAAGGGTGACGTCCTGGATTACTTCAACTGAACGCTGAGTTTGAATATTGAATTTGCGTATCGAGAATATCTGATCGCCGTATAGCTCAAGCCTTACTGGCTCGCTACCTCGTTCGTAGATATCAAGGATGCCGCCGCGCAATGCATACTCATTTGTTTCCTCGACGATGTCCTCTCGAGTATAGCCTATTTGGTTCAATCTACTAATGATGTTTTCAATGTCAATTTTCTGCCCTTCAGAAAAAGTCACTCCTTCTTTAGCTAGGATATCTTGTTCCAGGAAATCTTTTGTTGTGATAATGATTTTGGATGTTTGGTAGTAGGGATTTAGTTCATCGATGACCAGTGTTTGGGGCTCCAGTTTTTTTAGTTGACCGAATCTTTTGTCTATATTTTCCACGTTTACAATGAAAATTACCTGCGGGAAATACCTTGTAAGGTTCAGTATAAAAAGAGCCCTTGATGACCCGACAAGACCTGCAACACGCGGCTTATTCGAGGATTCCAGTGCTTCAACGATCTTCCTGGTATCTACTATATCATTTGCCAGCATTAGTGGTTCTTGGTTCCTGAAAGAATTGTCGCTCTGACGCTTAGACGCCGGGTTCTTTGCTTGTTGATAAAGCAACGCCCAGGGCGATTGAATTTAATTTCGTTTCAGGTTTGTCAGTACGGGAAAGCATAATAACTGGTTTGGCTGCACCAGCAACCATACCAGCGGCTTTTGTATTTGCGAAGCATATCAACCCTTTTGCCCAGATATTAGCCGCAGAAATACTGGGCATTAGCAGGAAATCTACTTCACCGGCAATTTTACTTTGGATTTTCTTGTGTTCTGCTGCCTCTTTAGAGATTGGTACATCAAATCCAAATGGCCCCTCAATAATACAATTTTTTATTTCACCATTTTTATAAAGCTTCACGATTTCTGCTGCATCAATTGTCTCAGGCATGTCGGGGTGGACGGTTTCACTTGCTGCGATCAGACCGATTTTTGGTTCTTCGATACCAAGCATACGCAGCGTCTCGATGGCATTGTTGATTATATTGAGTCGGATATTCAGATCCAACTTCGGGTTCATCCCGCCATCGGACATGAAGATCAGTTTGGCGTATTCAGGTATTTCCAGAACGGCGATGTGGCTCAGGATTTTGCCGGTACGCAACCCCCAATCCCGATTCAAAACCCCCTTTAGGAACGCTGAGGTGGAAACCATCCCTTTCATAAGGAAGTCTCCTTTTTCCTTGACGAGCTCAATCCCCTTTTCCAGTGCCTCACTTTCTTCAGTAGCATTGTGTATTTCAACATTATCTAAATCCAGGTCAACTGTTTTAGCGTGTTCCTTTATACTAGTTTGATCGCCAACCAGGACCGGGTATATGAGGTCGAGTTCCTGAGCTAACTTGACGCCTTCAAGCACGGTTGAATCCTGTGCCATGATCACAACACATCTTTTCTTGCCGTTTCTTTTAGCAGTAGCAATCAGTTCGTTGAATGATTTCATCAAGATACTCCTCGATTAATATTCGTATCTCTGGATCTACTTTTTATCATGGCAAACCCGGTGCAGGCGAGATGTTGTATTCGCGAACATTGAGGTTGCGCTGTCACATTTTAGAGGATTTTTTTGAGTGTCTGGATCAGTTGTTTATTCTGCTTTTCAGTTCCAATGGTTATACGTAAGGCATTCGGAAAACCGTATCCTTTTATTGGACGGGTAATTATGCCGTGCTTCTGGAGGGCTTCAAAGACAATCTGGCTGTCTTTGCCAAAATCTACAAAAAGAAAATTGCCGTATGTCGGAATATGGAAAAGTCCCAATTTCTTATAGGCATCATAGAGGAATTCTTTGCCAGCTTCATTTATTGCGCGCGCTTTTTTAATGTGTTCATGGTCGTCAAGGGCAGCTATTCCAGCAACTTGGGAAATTCTATTCACACTAAACGAGATTCTCAACTTCATCAAATCGGGGATTATCTTACTGTTGGCAAATCCGTAGCCCAACCTTGTTCCAGCAAGACCGTATATTTTCGAAAAAGTGCGCAGAATTATTATATTCTTTCCTTCGCTGAGATATTTAAATGAGCAGGGGTAATCAGGATCATCTATATATTCATAGTATGCCTCATCCAATACGACAAGAATATTATCAGGTACTTGTTTGAAGAATTCTTCCAGTTCATCTTTGGTTATTATTGTACCGGTGGGATTTATAGGGTTATCAATGAATATCAATCTGGTGTTTTTCTTGACAGCATCCAGCATTGCCTTTAGATTATGTGAGTAATTCTCCTGTGGAACTTCGATTAGCTCCCCGGCTGCAATATTTACAGCTATTTTATACCATATAAAAGAACCTTCACTTACAACTGCGCTATGGTCAGGACCGAGATAGGCTAAGGTTATATATGGAAGAAGTTCAACTGAACCATTGCCTATAATTATATTTTCTTGCTCAACTTCGAATTTGCGGGCTAATTTATTCCTCAAATAGAAACAGCTGTCATCTGGATAGAGGAAGGATTCACTCAGCACCTCCTTCATTGCCCCCAGCGCCAACGGCGAAGTACCCAGTGGATTTTCGTTCGAGGCCAATTTAATTATCTCGCCTTTTAAGTTTAATTCCCTGGCAACTTCTTCGATCGGCTTACCAGGCTTATAAGGTTTAATTCCTTCCACAAAATCTCTTGCTTTAATCACAATAGAAAGTATATCCAGAATTTTAAAGAATGCAAGATATATTTTGCAGGTTTTGTGATACCTCTTGTTGACAAAACGACATAAGTGTATAGACTAATATGATTCTGAATTAAGTAATAAGAATGATAGAAATCGCACGGCCGGACAGTTATGAGTAAAAAGGAGAATTTACTATGCTGCAAGCATTAGCTGCAGAGCCCCATAAGACAAAGATCGTCCAAAAATTAGCTTTGCCAAAATATGACGAGCGCCTGAAATATCTTAAAGACGCGAATTACAATACATTCAACTTAAGGTCAGATAGGGTGATTTTTGACTTAACGAGTAATGGCACCTCTGCCATGTCACAGGAACAGTTATCCGGTATCTTTATTGGTGATGAGGCGTATGCCGGCAGCAGAAATTTCATACTCTTAGACGATGTAATGAAAAAGGTCATAGGACATACTCAGATTATTCCAACCCATAATCTCTTAGGTGCAAGAAAATTAATTGCCAAGGTACTGCATCAAAAAAATGCAAAGATTCTAACTAATAGTACACTTGTCGACAATATATTCCATGACAATCAGATGGCATGTGTAAGTATAAAAGAATCGGTTTCGATAAACGAGGTCGAGCCTGCAGGATTCAGTGCTTCTATTGATATTGAGAAGCTGAAACAAGCCATCAGTGAGTACGAGTCAAGTAATATTGCCTTTATTATGATTGAAACTTGCCCTTCATCCTTTTGTAGTCAGCCTTTTTCACTGAAAAACCTGAGAGATGTATGCAGCATTGCCAGAGAACACAAAATACTTACTGTATTGGATATTTCTTTTATTGTAGAGAATGCAGCCTTTATTATTCAATTTGAAACCAGCAATAATGAGAAATCAATTGAAGCATTGGTGAGAGAAATGGTAAATGATGTAGACATAACCATAATGAACGCAGCTGAGGACTGCCGGTCAAATGTTGGTGGTTTTATAACTACAAGCCTTGAAGATCTTGCTGGCAAATTGAAAAACCAGGTAGTAGTATATGAAGGCTTACACACTTATGGCGGAATGGCAGGACGAACTATGGAAGTTGTAGCCAGAGGGTTGCGAGAGATGATCAATGAACAGTCTATTTGTTGGAGGATTACCCAAATCGACTACTTGTACCAAAAACTGAGAGAAGACCAGGTACCATGCATTAAAGGCGGCAATGGGATTTATCTCCTTGTAAGGGATTTCTTGCCTCAACTTAAACTCAAGGAATATGCAATATTTGCGCTTTCATCTGCGTTATACCTAATCAGTGGAATGAGGACTACAATCGACGCAAAATTTGAAGAACTAATGAATTCAGCAAAATCCTTAACGCTTGGCTGTGAGATACCGTGGCATTCTTTTACAAATCAGCAGCTGGATTACATTGCAAGAGCTATTGCAAAACTGTATGAAAACAGAAATAGTGTACAAAGTTTAAGATTATTAACAAAAGGGATATGGACTGACAGCTTCAGGTTCGAACTTGAGGACGAAACCAAACCTCTCTGCCCGATGATAGGCGAGCTTGAGGAGCATAATTTTGAACCCTGGAAGATCACAGCTATTGAGCATATTGGTTTTACTGACAGAGAACACAGAATAACAGCTGCAAAGGAAGCAGGATATAATACATTCTTACTTAAATCTGAAGATATAGGTATTGACGTTTTAACTGATAGTGGAACCTCAGCAATGTCATTTGAACAATGGTCCAGCATGTTTATGGCTCATGAAACACCGTATTTCAGTAAGGACTATGAAGAATTCGTTGAGGCAGTCAGAGATGTATTTGGCTATAAACATATACTGGCTACTCACCAGGGACGAGCTGCTGAACATATCTGTTCTCAAACACTGATTAAAAATGGAGATTATGTTCCTGGTAATATGTACTTCACCACAACCAAGCTTCATCAGGAGTTGGCAGGCGGGCAATTCATTGATGCCATTGTTGATGAGGCGCACGACCCGGATAGTACTTTTGAATGGAAGGGGAATATTGATTTAAATAAGATGAAAGATTTGGTGAAAAAGGTGGGTGCTGACCATATTCCCTATTTGAGTTTTGAAACTTGTGTAAACATGGCAGGTGGGCAACCTGCATCCATGGATAATATGCGGGAAGTACGTGATTTCTGTAAGGAACAAAGTATATTAGTACTCTTTGACGCAACCAGATGTGCTGAAAATGCTTACTTTATCAAGAAAAAGGACCCTCGATACAAGGACCACACAATAAAAGACATTCTTAGGCAGATGATGTCATACGGAGATGGATGTACAGTCAGTAGTAAAAAAGACTGTTTAGTAAATATATGTGGGTTTTTTGCTATTAATGATCAAGAAATTTTTGAAAAATCACAGAATTTATTGCGAATTTACGAAGGTACCTACACTACAGGTGGTCTATCATGTCAGGATTTATCAGCACATACTCAGGGTATGAGAGAGATGTTACATTATGATTATATTCGCGCCCGGGTTGAGCAGACACAATATTTGGGAAATAAGTTAATTGAAGCTGGCATTCCTATAGTTCGACCACCAGGAGGCCATGCTATTTTTTTGAATGCAAGGAAGTTTTTTGACCATCTGGATCAGGACGAGTATCCTGCTCAGGTACTTGCTATCGAAATATTTCTTGAGGCAGGCATCAGAACTATGGAACGGGGGAATGTTTCAAAAGGAAGAAATCCTGTTACTGGTGAGAATTATCATCCAAAACTTGAGCTCGTAAGAATCACCTTGCCGCGAAGAGTTTACTCCAATTCACATATGGAGTTAATTGTCGAAGCGGTGAAGAATGTACACAGAAGACGACATTCTAAAAAAGGCTTGAGATTCGTATACGAACCTAAGGAACTAAGATTCTTCCAGGGTCGTTTTGAATATCTTTCTTGATTACTATAAAAAGCAAGAAAACCACTAATCAGTACAGAAAAGCGAAATTTCAGTTCATCCATGATAATCCATGGATGATGTTTCATCGGAGGTGAAATATGACTAAGCTTTTATCAAAAAATGATGTAATGAAAGTCCTCGATATGAAGGACACAATTGAAATCCTTGAAAAGGCATTCCATGATCTTGCAACAGAAAAGGCGGTGATGCCACAACGAACTCCGATTACTTCACCAGACCATAATGGGCTGGCGCTATTCATGCCAGCCTACCTTAAAGGCATGGGTGCGCTTGGTACCAAGGTTGTGACGGTATACAAAAATAATCCTGTAAAGTATAATATGCCCACGGTACTCGGTACGATCATCCTTCTTGAAGAAAAAACCGGTGCGCCGATCGCAGTCATGGATGGTGGATATCTTACTGCAATGCGTACAGGTGGTGTTGCTGGACTTGCTACTAAGTTTCTTGCTGTTAAGGATGCGAGAGTTCATACCCTGATCGGTACAGGTGGAATGGCAAAGACACATGCTTGGGCAATCAATTGCGTGCGCGACATAGAAAAGCTATACCTTTATTCAATTGATCCAATCGAAAAACGCGAAGCGTTTCGGGATTCGCTAAAGGACATAACCGATTGTGAGATTCTTCTGGCAGAAGACCTCGCTCAGGCTGTCGGAGAGGCGAATATCGTAACGATTATCACAAGTGCAAAGGATCCGATCGTTGATGGAGATTGGTTTAAACCTGGTACACATATTAACGGCATTGGTTCTCATGCTCCAGGTATGAGGGAACTCGATTCGAAAACAGTCGTAAGGTCCAAAGTGATCTGCGACCTTGTCGATGCCTGTAAGGCAGAAGCAGGGGATTTCATCATCCCGGTGCAGGCTGGCGAATGGAGCTGGGGCAAAGTGCACGGGTCACTTGGTGATGTCATAGCAGGTGATATCCCGGGACGTGAAAACGACGAGGAAATCACGCTGTTCAAGAGTGTTGGGCTTGCAATCCAGGATATTTCGACAGCATTCCATGTTCATAATAAGGCAACTGAAATGGGGGTTGGATCGGATTTCAAATTCTAAAAAAAAGCGTAGAATAATAGTACTGATCATCAATTTGCCGAAGATAATATTGACAGCTTTATGAATATGCGTATGATTATGTTATATCATGGGGGTTTCCCCATGTGTCAGCGCGTAACTGACAACTGCGGTAGCTTACGGATTTTCGGTAGGGTGGATGTGATTATTGACGATTTGACATTGTTGAGTAGAACAATACCTTATGGAGGAGGATTATGAAGGCAAAGATATTGCTGATAAGCCATGATGATGACCTTATTGAATCAATAAGTAAGGCACTGGAAAAGGAAGGCCACAAAGTTACCTGTCTTGATGTTCCGAGTAGCGCGGCTACCAAATGCCGGGAAGAGAAGTTCGACCTTGTATTCATCGATGTGTACATTAGAGAGATCGCCTATGATAAGTTAGTGGGCGATGTCAAAAAAGCGTATTCAGAGACCGAGATAGTCCTTGTGACCACCTATGCATTTCCCGAAAGCATGGCAAAAGGTCAAGTTCTTGACATCAGTGGGTATTTAATTAAGCCCTTGAGTGAAACAAAGATCAAGAGTGTTACTGAGCGCGCATTGCGTCAAGGTGAGCTTGCCCGGGAAAACCGGCGCCTCTTACTTACCGTGACTGCGGCGAAGAAAGAATGGGAAGCCACCGTAGATGCCATTGAAGATCCGATATTCGTGACTGATTTCGACTATACGATATTGCGTGCAAATTTGGCGACCTTCCAGAAATT
>JAUWLY010000228.1 GCA_030613445.1 Candidatus Stahliibacteriota bacterium
CAAGAGATAAATTCAAATTTGACTGACTGGGAAGCGCTCTATCTTCATTATGATGGTATTCAAGCATTGATGGGGGGTATGGGTACTCAGGAAACAACGGATGAAGAGCGTTGGCGTTTTCTTTTAGAGATGGGTTGGTTGGAACAGTATAAGGCGGGGAAGGCAGTGAAAAACAATTGGCTTAATAAAATGATAAAGAAATACAAGGGAAAACCACTAACAAAGGAGCAAGGGTTAAATCCCAATTTTTTTCGTGGTGATAATTCTTCTAGTAGTAATTATCTTGGCAGTAATAATTCTCCCAAAGATCGTATTACAACAACATTCATAGGAACATGGTTTTATAATGAAAGTTTTAAACTATAAATTTCAATTTACAAAATTGAGTAGAATTTTAAGAACATCATTGACATTTTTTAATCTTGGTATAAAATATTTAGAGATATAGAAATGAAATCGCAAAAGTTTTGGAGTAAGGAGGTGATGTCTATAAATAAATGCCTAAAGTCCCTGGCTGAGGCAGGCAGGCAAAATGCCTAAATACCTAAAATTGGTATTAGGTATGTGGGAGCGGGTTTCTGTCCGCGAATGTCGGATGTTTTCCGTTTGCATCCGCTTTGATCTGTTTGAATTGAGTTTTCTGTGAAACAGAAACAAGGAGGCAAAAATGAGAAGCGTAAAGATATAAACAAAATAGCAGCAATAGGGCTGCTGATGGTAATAGGATTGAGTATAATGGTAGCACAGGGATTAACTGGGATTTCACCCGAATATCCACCGGGTCGCACTGTTCAGCAACTACTTCTTACAGCTGTTAGGGTCGAAATCGCGATACCATTTATTCCTAAAGTGGGAGAAATATTTGAGGCGACGATAGCTATTTACTGCATAAACGATCTTGAGTATTACAAAGCAGGCCCAGATTACAAAGTTTGTTTTGAAGGAGATATTGAGATCACTGAAGGACGAGAGCATATTATCTATGGCTATTTGAAAAAGGGAGAAACAAGACGATTCAAAGCGAAGATGGTGATTAAAGAAGCTAAAGAAAGAGTAGGAATCGGTGGCAGCATAGTTGCAATGAGACCAGTGCCCTTCGGCCAAGGTGCATATATCGAAATGTTTCTTGTTGACCCCGAGACTGGTCAGTATGGAACAAAGGAGGAGTATGATAAGCGATTACGTGAGCGGGCAGAATGGTGGTATGACCCGGCTGGTGAATTTACCGGTGACCCGGTTCATCCAGATTGTGCTAAGAAGAATAGAGAAATTATTACTAAAATACAAGAGATAAATTCAAATTTAACTGACTGGGAAGCACTCTATCTTCATTATGATGGTATTCAAGCATTGATGGGGGGTATGGGCACTCAAGAAACAACGGATGAGGAACGCTGGCGTTTTCTTTTAGAGATGGGTTGGTTGGAACAGTATAAGGCGGGGAAGGCAGTGAAAAACAACTGGCTTAATAAAATGATAAAGAAATACGAGGGTAAACCATTAACAAAGGAGCAGGGATTGAATCCCAATTTTTTTCGTGGTGATAATTGGTATAATAATAGTTTTTTTAGTTATGATAGTATTACGAAGGAAAATTTGATATAAAATGAAGATTTCAAATTTAAAATTTTATCTTTTTGGAATTTATTCTTTTTCTCATATATTTTCGAGACAGCTAGAAATTTCAAGGCAAACCGAATCATTGACATATTTTAATTTTAGCATAAAATATTTAGAGTTATAGAAATGAAATCACAGAAGTTTTGGAGAAAGGAGGTGATGCAGTAAAGAAAGATAGGGAGGATGGAAAAGAAAAATCCGTGTTTTTTGCGCAGCAAAGGAGGCAAAGATGAAAAGCATAAAAATAAACAAAATAGCAGCAGCCTGTCTGCTGATGATATTGGTGATAGGATTTGGTCAAGCAAATGGTTGGCTGAGTCCTTTAGAGGGCGATGTTGATCAAGAAATGTATATTACCGGTGGATATCCTAAAGTAGGTGAGGTTTTCGAAGCAGTTTACCGGGTAAGACTCAAAGAGGAAAATAGTCTAAATAAGCATCCTGAAAAAATGGTGGCTATGGGTTATGTTATTCATTTTAGCTCAAGACCAATGGATCCAGTGACATTCATAACAGAAAAAGAAATATTTGTTCCAGTTTTGAATCCTGGTGAGTGGCGTGAATTCTCTGCTAAACTGAGAATCACAAAAGGTGCTACAAATATCCAGATACAAGCAGGTACTCACTTTAAAGCAAGTAAAAGTGGTGCGCACGGTGCAATGTCTATTTACCTTCTCGACCCTGAGACTGGTCAGTATGGGACCAAGGAGGAGTATGATAAACAATTACGACAAAAGGCAGAATGGTGGTATGACCCGGCTGGTGAATTTACCGGTGACCCGGTTCATCCAGATTGTGCTAAGAAGAATAGAGAAATTATTGCTAAGATGCAAGAGATAAATTCAAATTTGACTGACTGGGAAGCACTCTATCTCCATTATGATGGTATTCAAGCATTGATGGGGGGTATGGGCACTCAAGAAACAACGGATGAAGAGCGTTGGCGTTTTCTATTAGAATCAGGTTGGCTTAAGCAACAACGAACAGACAAACAAGCAAAAGAAAAATGGTTAAAAGATTTAATTAAAGAATATAAGGGAAAACCATTAACAAAGGAGCAAAGGTTAAATCCCAATTTTTTTCGTGGTGATTCCGATAATATTGTTAATAATAGTAGTAATCTCGATAGTACGAAAGCGCGGTGGAATTACATCTACTTCAAAGGGCAATTCCGATACAAAAAACACAGATATAACAAAGACCAAGGGCTCTTAACTCAAACGGATAACATGCCAATTTGTAGTGTTTTAGTGAGAGTTAGAACTTATTGGTCTGGTAGCGGTGGCAGTCATTGGACATTTAGAACTAATACGGATGCCAATGGCAATTTTTTTGCCACGCTAAGTTGGCAGGTACCATATGGTATAGCTATTTATGCCCACCCAATGGTCTATTTTTGGGGGCCAACATCAACTAATCGCGTAATTAAAGTTTCAGATCCAACACCTACTTCATATTTAACCTGGCGTGACCCAATTGATACAACGATATTTCTGCTGCCAAGAGTTCAAGGTGGTATGGAGACGTTTTACACCACTACTGATACCTTTAATTTCGGCACGATGTATGTTGATAGTTTCATTTCTGGAACCAATCCACAGCCTAAGAGCGGCGCAGCAAATATAAGCCAATCGTATCTCCATGCCCGAACATTTATGAGCCCGCCGCCCACAAGACCACTAAGAGTAATGTGGGAACCAGGTTATACTCATGGTACTGCGATGAATATGCTATATACTGCACACAATGATACAATTTGGGTAAAAGCAGTTCAAGATACAAATACCGATGAGTGGGATGATGATGTTTTGTTACATGAATTTGGACATTACTTAATGAAAGGATATGCTCAAGGTCCACCGACCTGCTACGGTCCACATGAGTGGGCATACGAGTACCCAGATAAACCTGGTATTGGTTATGGAGAGGGATGGGCTCATTTCTTTTCTGGGCGGGCAAGAGTCGGGTCTGGTACTGATTCTCTCATCGTGAGCACTTACTATGGTATTGGTGGTGGTGCACCAGAAATATGGTTTGCTAATCTTGAAAATCCTTGGATAAATACTGTAACTCTCCCCGATTTTTTTGACGGCGGTCCCTGGTGTGAAGGGGCTGTAGCTGGCGCTCTTTGGGATATTTATGATTCTCATGATGAAATTCCATATCCTTCTTACCCAGATTCTTTACATGGAGTTTGGTTTCCTGATACGGGACTTCGTGATACCCTTACAATGGGTCCTGAAGAGATCTGGAATGTCTTTGACGATTATAACCCGCCAGGTGACCCAACAAATTGCTGGACAATCTTCCATTTCCGTAGTGGCTGGAATGACTATAACTATGACCACGATTTTGCCTTAAATCAAATCCTTTTGCATCATCGAATTCGCGACAGCATACCAGCAGCGCCAATTGGATTGGAAGCTAGGCAAGTAAATCGAGATGTAAGTCTCTGGTGGAATAAGAATTCTGAACCTGATCTTAATGGCTATCGTATATATCGACGTAGTAAGCGGCTGTTTGTAATTCCACCCCAACCCTGGAGTAACTGGGCATTGCTTACGGAAAAAGATAGTCCAACTGATACAACTTACCTTGATAATAGTGTTCAGGACAGATGTAGATATCGGTATAGTGTCACGGCTTTTGATTCTTTGTACAACGAGTCCGAATTTTCTGACAGTGTTGAAATTACAGTTAATTATACGCATATTACGGATGGTATATCAACCTTTTCTTATCTGCCATCAATTGTTACTAATATAAAGGAAATGGAAATTCCTCTATCTGGTAATTGTAAGAATATTACATTAAAGATTTGCGATTGCTGCGGCCGAATTGTCAATGAAAGGACAATAAAATTGAGCGATGGTAATTTGTTGAAAATTAATTTAAGAGATGCAAAAAATAACCATTTGCCAAACGGAGTCTACTTTTTACATCTTAAAGCCGATAATGGTGATGAGGTTATGAGTAAATTTGTGGTGATAAGATAAAGCAGAAGCCCCTCGCTGATTCAATCAGCTCGGGATGCTCGATTTTTCCTCCAAATCTCAAAACCCATGCCCACTAACCAAATCTTTACTATCTGTGTCTTGACTTTTTTTGTTTATTGAATATTATTAATCCTGTTAAAAAATACTGATGAGCTGAAGTTTTTGCCGGAATAGTTCAATGAAGAGTCCCGCACAATAATGGTGTTGCCGGCGTAACTCAGTGGTAGAGTAGCTGTTTTGTAAACAGCAGGTCGCCAGTCCGAATCTGGCCGCCGGCTTTAAATTGTGCGGGATAAACCTCATGTCCGGAGGTTCGAATCCTTTTTCCGGCTTAGGCTGTGAGTCAGAAAGTAATAGCTATAGTAGTGGCAGAGTTTACTCTGCAAATGGTGTGTCGAGCAAGCTCGACCACTACATCAGTA
>JAUWLY010000305.1 GCA_030613445.1 Candidatus Stahliibacteriota bacterium
ACAGGTGGCGATACGATTCGTTCTATCCCACCGCCGGTTTTCTATACATATGATCCACGTGGCCTGGCTTTTGACGGCAATTATTTGTGGGTCGGTTACCAGAGTTCGGGTTTGATCTACAAAGTCGATACGGCAGATGGAGCCGTGCTTGAAACCCATAATGCACCCGGCGCTGTTTCAGGGCAGCGATTCCAGCAGGGATTGACATTTGACGGTCAGTACTTATGGTCGACAATAGGCGGTGCGGTACAGATGATATACAGAATCGATATTGGCATCGTATCTATTGAAGAACACGAGCAGAAAATCGAACAAAAATCAGGCATAAGCCTTGCATCAAATCCATTTACCCGCCGCGCGGAAATAACACTTAATATCCACCGACCAACCGAAGCACGCCTATCCATTGTCGATGTTGCAGGCAGGACCGTATCAATATTATTGGACGGCTATCTTATTCCCGGTGATTATTCTTATACATGGCACTGTACAGGCTGTCAGAGTGGTATATATTTTGCTGTCCTGAAAACAAATGGTGCGGTCGAAACAAGAAAACTGATTAAAGCGCACGATTGAACCGAGAATAATTTAACGCAAAATTAAAATAAAGTTATAACACTACGAAAGAATTGGGGTCAAATCTCTACATTCTACAATGTCGTATGCGTGAATCGTGCTTCGTACTCGTGTGATGTGGTAAACGATACTAACGAATAAACGCACTAAACGTTCGAAACGCATCTTCTTGACATCATCACAGAATTCAGATGGAGGAATGGGGTCAAACATTTCTTGAGTAACGGTGTATTTGTGTATTGGAGTAACGGAGAATGAGTAGAGCGTTGACATCGTTACAAAATTCGAGATAATTATTAATGGTTAATATTCACTGATCATACCTATACAGCCAGATGATCTAAGTCAATCACTCCGGGAGGAATACAACCGCAACTACGAAACTGCTTTCGATATAATCTCCAAACACGCTCTTCTGCAAGAACACGGTGAGGGTATTCCAGGATTCTTTGGAAAAAAGCAGCTCCAAAAGGCAATTACGCTTTTGTCGCGTTGTATTGAAATATGGCGCGATTCATGGGCAGCAATGTGGATAAAAGTGGCAGGTCTTGACATTCGACATTCAGAGGAAGAATTGTAAAAGATATGGGTCAAACCATACAACAAAGTAGTTACTGAGTAATTATGCCTGCCTCGTAAACTCAGTTGTACGGGGTAATTGAGTAATTTTGTAAAGATAGTAGCGGAGAAGGGGAGAAACGGAGCGTCTTGCGTAGGGAGGCGAGCGTAAAGCGAAGATTGACATCGGCATAAAATTTCGCATAATGGGTATAGTGGAGGAGGTGGGTAATGAATTCATCAGACAAGCAGGAAATAATAAATATAATGATGGAAACTTGCTCCTACGCATATCTCGCTACATGCGATGGAGATCAACCAGTAGTGCGTCCAGTGTCACCCATAGTTGAGGACAATCTGTCGGTCTGGGTAACAACTTTTAATAGCTCCAGAAAGGTGCAGCAGATTAAACAGAATCCCAAAGTTTGTCTCGCTTTTGTCGAACAACCCAGCGGGGATAAAGCTGTCACTGTAATAGGTCAGGCTGAGATAATCCCAAATATGGAAGAGAAAAAACGAATATGGGAAATAGCATCATTTGATCTGTTACAATATTTCCCGGAGGGTCCAGAAACAAAAGAATATTGCCTTTTAAAGATCAACATAAAAAAGATTGAATGGAGAGACAGCTGGACAGGTGGTCAAAAAATCTATAAGCCATCTTAGGAATAAATGAGTGTACAAAATAAGGACAGAGGTGGGGTCAAACCTTTTTTGAGAAATGGAGGAAAGGCAAATACCTAAAATCCAAAATACCTAAACACCTAAATAGAACAAAAAACTAGGGGACGGGGGTTGATTTTGTGACAAAATTTTGGATAATGTACAAGTGAGAAGGAGAATGAAGCGCAGAGAAATAATGAGTTGGGGTATAATTATTATTATCTTTGTAATAATTGCATGGATTGTTTGCGAAGTGGTTCGATAATGAAAGGAATGGGGTCAAATCGAGAAAGAATTAACAGAAGTAACAGAAAAATTGGATGGTTATTTAAAAGAGCTTGGTTATGAGGAAAAATAATATTATTCGAGTGTACACAGTGAATCGAGAATATCATCACAATTTCCTCTCCCTTGATGGGAGGGGATAAAGCGGATGGTGGTTATGTTCCAACCTAATTTCAAATACACACACAAAATCGTAAACGTGCTTTCTAAAATCTCAGCTGCCCGAGAAGTTATCCTCAATTCACCTCTTATTCCTAAATGGGAAGTCGCCTTGCGCCGCGAAGCAATTATCCGAAGTGCCCATTCCTCAACGCATATTGAAGGTAATAGACTGAATCTGGAACAAGTAAGTAAACTAGCACATGGTAGAAAAATCACTGCTACAAGAAAAGATAAGAGGGAAGTCTTAAACTACTTATCAGTACTTAAAAAAATCGATAAGCTTGTTACAGGTAAAAAACTTACTGTTAAGGACATTTTGAAGATACACCGTTTGGTCACCAAAGATACGCTTGAGCCACCGGAAGACTGCGGTGCTTTCCGCATGCGGTATGTGGTCGTTGGAAATCCGGTTACTGGAGAAATTTTCTTCAGACCACCAAAGAATGAACATGTCCCAGGATTGGTGAAAGATTTAGTGGACTGGATCAACCCAAACGATGCACAACAACTTGATCCGGTAATTGAGGCAGGAGTTATTCACTATGAGTTTGTCAGGATACACCCGTTCGTTGATGGAAATGGCAGGACTGCAAGAGTCTTGGCAACCTGGATTCTTTACAAGCGAGGATTTGATACTAAACAATTTTTTGCTCTCGATGACTATTATGATTTAGATAGACCAACATATTACAAAGCACTACAAAGTGTTAATCAGGCGACACTGGATCTGACAAAATGGGTGGAGTACTTTGTTGAAGGAGTACATGTAAGTGGACAGGAAGTTAAAGAACGAGTCATCCGGCTCAGTAGCGAACGGTTACGAAAAACCAAAAGAGGTCAGATCGCTCTAACCGAACGCCAGATGCAGATTGTGGAATTCATAAATCAGAATGGACAAATAACAAACCGAGATGTAAGGAAGTTGTTTAAGCTTTCGGATGAAGGCGCTCTGAAAGAAATCAAGAAACTTGTGAGATTAGGAGTGATTAGAAGTTCCGGGAAAGGAAGGTCTTTACACTATGTTGCATAATAGGTTGGCGATTAGGTTGGCGATTATGAAGCGGAAGAATGGGGTCAAACCATGCTAATTGCAAATTTCAGATGTTAAATTTTAGATTTAGAAGATAGAAGATGAAAGAATTATTATTGTGAGATTTTTTAGTTAAAAATGAAAAAGGGAGATCAAAATGAAATTACTTCTTCGTTGGGCAATTGCTAGTCTTGCGCTCTTTTTGGCGGCATGGCTCGTGCCTGGCATCCGCGTCGAAGGAAGCGCTTGGTTAGTCTATGCAGTGATGGCAATCATCCTGGGGTTCATTAATGCGATTATAAGGCCGATACTAAAATTCCTTAGCTGCGGGCTTATCATCATCACACTAGGCTTGTTTGTTCTGGTGATCAATGGGCTTACCT
>JAUWLY010000167.1 GCA_030613445.1 Candidatus Stahliibacteriota bacterium
TATTGGGTTTTTTCGATAGTCTTATGCATGGTAAAAAAGCTTAAGATTGATTTACCAGCATTTTTCGAAGTCGGTGAACATAAAACACTAACTCTCTGCAAAATCCTCAAAGCGCATGAATTGAAGTTCAAACATGTTCTACTGCTCGGTGATCATAGAACCTTCTTGATCGGCGGCGGACCGATTTCCAAGAGTTTTGAAGACGGAAGTATTAAAGTCTTCAAGCATCTCATATCAAATAGCGATGAGCCGAATGTAGAACACGTTGAAAACATGATTAAAGAAAAAAAGCCTGACCTGGTAATCGGTTTTGGCGGCGGTAAGGTTCTGGATGTCGCTAAGCTTGCGGCTGGCAACTGCAATATAAAATACATAAGTATCCCCACCACATTGTCAAATGACGGCATTTCTTCACCGGTTTCAGTAATCACTGATAAAAACAAAATACCAGTGAGCCATATAACCAAAGCGCCTTGCGGCGTGGTCGTTGATACAAGCATAATCAAACAGGCACCGACCAGACACGTCAAAGCAGGTGTTGGCGATCTGATATCCAACCTTTCAGCGGTCTTTGATGCTCGTCTTGCCCAATCAAAAGGTCAAGAAAAAACCATTGATACTGCTCTTTCCCTAGCTGAAGCCGGTGCGTTTAGACTTCTTGAATCCAAAGCGGAATCGGTTAAGGACGATGAGTTCCTCCTGATCCTCACTCAAGGATTGATTAAAAGCGGTTTTGCCATGTGCATAATGGGCTCATCAAGACCAGCTAGTGGTAGCGAACACAAAATCAGCCATTCTATTAATTATCTTTACTCTCCCAGGAAAAACCTGCACGGTGAACAAGCTGGTATTGCGACTTTGTTTACCATGGTTTTACAAGAAAACGAACATCTTCAAAAAGTCAGGGCGCTTTACGAACGTATTGCTTTTCCGCACGCTCTGAAGAAACTCCATATCAATTCTGACCAGTTCGTAAAAGCAGTCGTGAACGCAACAAAAATCAGACCGGAAAGGTATACGATCTTGGAAGAAAAAAAATTATCTGCAGCAGACATCCAGGAAGCATTACACAAAGCAAAACTATAAAAACAGATACTCGTCAGTAAGTAATAGAGTAATTAAGTTATTGGAATTGAACACTACGTGTTGGAATCCCAAGGGGATTGGAAGAGATCCCTCGATTTGCTCGGGATGGAAAGGAGCTGACGCTGGAAGTTAGCACTGCGTGCTGGAACAGTCTTAATCCTCTTCATTTTAAATCATTCCATTCGAAGAATCCATTCCAGTGTGAAACACTCATTTCCGTACGAAGTATCTCTTCCATGCACAGCATCATTTCTCTCTACGCTTTACGCCCTACCCTCTACTGTTTTGTCTCGGTTACTCCATACATACCCTTTGCCATTCGCCATCTGCCATTCGCTATCCGCCATTCGCCATCCGCCATCCGCCATTCGCCACGTAGTTGACACATGTTCTTTTTTGACTAATATATAACAATGAAGAGGTCGTATTGTTTACTAATCGTTCTCATCGCCATCTCCTGTGCTACTTTCGCATCTAAAGCAACACAACCAGATGCCGCTAAGGTCACTTCTGTGGAGATTGCATCGATCTATGAAAAAGGCAATACCCTTTTCAAAGCAAAGGAATACCAGAAAGCTATCACTCAGTTGAGTGTAATCATTGACAAACACAAGAAGAGTGCCGCTTATGAACCAGCCTTGTATATAGTCGCCTTTTCTCATTATAAATTAGATAGATTCAAGAAAGCTGCCCAACTTGGTGAGAAGTTACTAAAAGAATTCCCAAATTCTCAGTATTTGCTGAATGTAATCTCCCTCGTTGGCGAATCGTTTTTCAAACTGGGTGAAGACTACAAAGCAGCTTACTACTTAACCAAATATCATACGCAGACTGAAGATACCACGGCGCAGAATAAGGCATTCAAACGCATCATACACACCTTGCCCAATCTTTCAATATCCCAACTGGAGAAATTACACCGTGCCCATATGGCCGATCCCCTTGATGAACACATTCTGTATTATCTTGCCCAGATCGAAGCGCGCGAGGGAAAGAAAAAAGAAGCAGAGCGTGATTTCAACCTCTTATTAAGACGGTTCCCCAAAACAAGATATACCTTCGAAGTAAAAGAATATCAAAGATTCATTGACTTAGGTAAGGCAACTGGACGTGTCGGTATTCTGCTTCCTTTAACTGGCGAGTACGCGAATTTCGGACAGAAGTTCCTTGAAGTTATCAAATCGTTTGAAGACAACAAAGAACTGCCCTTTTCCTTGCATTATCTGGATACAAAATCCGACCCTGTTGAAGCCATTTTGGTTGCATCAAAATTGATTACTGATATCCATGTCGATTTCATCATTGCACCGATACGATTGCTTGAAGCTTTTGGTGTTTGCGGTCTTGCTTTTGCCAAGGGTATTCCAGTGATCTTACCGATGACTTCTGAAGCGCGGCTCGAAAAAATTCCACTCGTCATCACCACGGGTCAGAGCAATGAAGAACAGGCAAAGTGCGTCGCTCAATATGCCATGTATGATTTGACTATTGATCGATTTGCGGTTCTCTTCCCGGACGTAGCAAAATACCGTTCAGTTGCTCAAGCCTTTGCTGACGAGATCACAAAAAACCACCGCGAAATCGTTACCATGGTAGGTTTTGACCCGGATTCAATAACTTTGAAATGGGAACTCAAGGCGATAAAAGACAAGGATCCAGAAGCGATATTCTTGCCTATGGATCGGGAAATGGTTATCAATACTACCCCGCAAATTGCCTATTACGGGTTGGAGCATGTGAAGATACTGGGTATAGAAACCTTCAAAGATGAGAAAGTAACCAGGCTCGGTGAAAAATACGTTGAAGGCGCGGTGTTCGCGGCGGCATCGCCGATCGACAGCCTTTCCTTAAAAGAATTCATCAGAGCAGGGTTTAAAGAAGATGACCTTTTAGCTAAATTCTACCATACGCTCTGGCGTCTAAAAGAACTGATGACTTATAACCGGAGCGATCTTCCTGAACAAATATCAATGATGTTAAAAGGTCGAGAAGTTTTCAATATTTACACAATCAAGAATGGCGAATTTGTCAAATTAACGGAAATCCTAAAGCAATAAAGGAGTTATGAATGGCCAAGAAGGATAAAAAGGGGAAAAAAGAAAAAAAGGAGAAAAAAGAAAAAAAACAAGAACAGCTCATCGATGTGAAATTCAAAAGGAAAAATATTCTTTGCTTTGGTACTGGCGTTGTTCTGGTAATAATCGGTTTTATACTGTTAGCAGTCGGTGATATCGTAGTCGCTCCGATACTCCTCGTCCTCGGTTACTTAGTTTTCTTCCCATTAGGTATTCTCTTAAAGTAGCTTCAACCCATGACACCCAGCTTCATTTGTGATTGAAGCCAAAGACATAAAGGATTTTGGACACCGCCTAGGTATCCATGACATCAAAATAACAACGACTGAGCCTTTTGACCAAGCGCTCACAAGGTGCAAGGAACAAAGAACCAATGGGCTGTTCACTGACCGCCGACACAGGCATCTTGAGAACCTCACATACTTTTATGATGTGCACATCGAATTTCCCAAGGCTCAGTCAATAATAGCCGCATGTCAATGCTATCTCACCGATGAAAAGACCAACCTCTCAGAACCAGGTGATCCGCACGGTCTTATTGCCCGGTATACCTGGCGTAACCACTACCATGATTTGAAAAACAGGCTGCGTGAACTGGCTCATTTCATAAAGGAAGAAACGGGTGCATCATTTCGTGTCTATTCAAACGGTCCAGTAGCTGAAAAACCCATTGCCGTGCGCAGTGGTATCGGTTATTACGGAAAACACAGCATCGTTATTAACCAGACATTTGGATCGTGGATTGTCCTTGGCGAAATCATAACTGACAAGGAATTCGAAGCTGACAAACCACTTGATATTGACTGTGGTCAATGCAAGCAGTGTATTGATGCCTGTCCAACGCATGCCATTGTTGCACCGTACATTTTAGACCGCCGCCGTTGTATTCAGGAAATAACAAACTGGTATGGCGTCCTACCCAATGACATCGCGGAGGTTTGGGACAACCGGTTATATGGTTGCACTGTATGTCAGGATGTGTGTCCAGTTAATTCAAAAGTGGCAGCGCACAGCCCTTCAACAAAACTCGGCAATGTCGGTACTTCAATATCACTACTTGATATTCTCAATATGTCAGAAAACGAATACCGAAAAAAATATCCAGACAATCAGATCACTGCCCGCTGGATCAATTTCAAAGCGATACAAAGAAACGCCCTCGTGTGCCTTGGTAATATCAAAGACAAACAAACCTTACCCATTCTGGAGCGATTCAGCAAATCCAATGATCGAGTCTTTGCAAGAACTGCACAGTGGACCATCAGCAAAATAAGAAATGGCTAGTCTTGCGGAAAAAATAAGAAGCGTACTCATTAACTATAAACAAGCACCAGCCATGATATGGCGTCGCTGCAGCGCAAACTTAAGCTATCGTTGTTCAAACCTAGTAAACCACCATGTTTCACCGCCCGAAACCGTCAATTTCTATCCTACTGATCGCTGTAACCTGAAATGCTCGATGTGTTTTGAGCGTCTCCGTGAACCAAGGCCTGAAATGAGGATAGCAGACTGGCAGAGAATAATAGACGAGCTGAAGAGATTCCAACCACGCATCCATCTTTCTGGTGGTGAACCCTTCTTGTATCCGCACATCATTGAACTGTTATCACACATCAAAGCAAGAAACCTTTTCTTGGTGATCACAACGAACGGTACTTTCTTGAATAAATACGCTAATGATATTGTTGCTTCAGGAGTAAACCGAATTCATATTTCAATTGATGGTCCTGAAAAAGTACACGACCGAATCCGTGGTGTAACCGGGACTTTCAAGCGCATTATGGAGGGGCTCAAGAGAATAAAAGAACTGCGCAAATCAAGTCGCTTGCCAATTATCCGCATAAACTCCATGATCAACCTCACTGATCCAGCAGCCATGCAAGAAGTAATCAAGATTGCTTGCAATATTGACGCAGACAGTGTCCAATTCCAACACCCTTTTTATATTGACCACCAGAGTCTTGTCAGCCACCGTTTCTTCCTGCAAAAGAACCTAGGGCTTGATTTAAATTACTGGCAAAATGCAGACATCGATTGCGATAAACCCAAAAATCTTACTAATGCTGTGGATGTCATTCGTGATTTACTGGCAGAACAAAGCATCCGAGTAAAGGTATTTCCAGAATTCTCCGTTCAGCAACTTCAAGCATATCATGGTGCAGCAAATAGTTTTCGTGGAATCTACCCGGGGAAATGCCGCGCCATGTGGAATACCGCAACGATACTGCCATCCGGAGATGTAGAGTCGTGTCCTGATTATATCATTGGCAATTGCAGACAATCTCCCTTCCTCACGCTCTGGAACAATACCAAGATGAAAAACCTGCGCCAGCGCATACGGGGACATCAATTCTTCACGGTCTGCCGTGGTTGCTGCTTCTTCTACGATTAACAATGCGAAACCATAGACAAAAAACCGAAGCCGAGGCCGAATACTGGAACAAAAAGGCTGATAAGGAATATTACGCTCCAGATATCAGAAATTTGAATACAAACAAGGATATTCTGTATATATGGGATGATCCAGTAATTGAAGGTATCGTTAGGGGTGAGTTTCGAAGATTTATCATAAACAAGGCGTTGAAAAAAAAGGGTGGCGATGTTCTGGAAATAGGTTGTGGGACTGGCTGGTTAGCTTTGGAATTGGCTAGATCCGGAATGCACGTAAAAGGTGTTGATTTAAGCGAAAAAAGAATCGCCATTGCCCAGAGATATCTCGAGCAACTAAAGAAAAAAGAGAATATCAAGGGCGATATCGATTATATAGCATGCCCTATACAAGAGGTGTTATTCAAAGAATCTATTTTTGATCTGGTAGTATGCTGGGATTCATTGCACCACATACAAGACATTGAATCAATAATGAGAAAAATAACTCAATGGTTAAAGCCGGATGGTCAATTGATCATCTTTGAGTACATCGGCTTACGTCTTCTAAATAAGATTATCATTATGATCATTTATGCACTTCCTATAGTCAGTAAAACAGGATTATTCAAAAAAATAAGAAGTAAAATCACAAATGATACATCAACGCACAAAGCACCTCTTGAAGGAATAACAGGATTGGAGATGTTGCGTGCCGTAAAGCGATTTCTCGAGGTAAAGATTTTTAAGACGGTACTCGCAATAAGCTACTATGTAGCACCTTATATCTGCGGAAACAGATCGTCAAAACATAAGCTTGTAAGGCTCTTGAAAAGATTGGATGACGCTATGACAAATTTACACCTCCTGCGGGGGCAGTATATGTTTTTGTGGGCAACAAAAAAAAGCGAAAGATTGTTGACTTCAGAAGATTCATAAATATAATTCTCTATGACTGAAGAAAACAAAAACAAAGATAGAAGTATCGATCAGGCGA
>JAUWLY010000239.1 GCA_030613445.1 Candidatus Stahliibacteriota bacterium
AGAATCCAGCAGTTCTTTATCTTTTGTCTTGTTTACAGTGATACCAGTAACCATTGAGAGTAACGCCGTGCCGAGAGCAGCTTCAAGCGCAGCAACACTGCCTCCACCTGGTGTTGGTCGCGCCAGAGCCAAAACGTGCAGAAAATCCATGATTGATTGCTTTGAACCTTTGCCGTGGAGCTTGTACTCCAGGATCTGGTCTTCACTAAAACGGTCCAGTTGCAAGTAATAGATCGCTGTATCGATCAATGCCTTTTCAGGAACCAAACCAACGATCTCTGATTCCTTTATGCTGACACCGTACCTTTCAGCTTCGCGCTTGACTGTTTCGAAAACTCGATGCAACGGTGTCTTTGTATAGTTTGTCATATTACAGGAGATCTGAGCACGATTCTCCTTTTTCAGCATGAAACCAAGTGATTTAGTATATCGGTAACCGCCACTGCCAAATCTGATCGACTTAGCGATTTTCTGGGCGATCGAAACATCTGCGGTATTGAGGTTAATGTTAAAAGCAATAAGTGGAAACCGGGCACCAATTACCGTGGCACCGGCAGTCGGATGGAGTTTTGGCTCACCAAAATCTGGTCGACGTTCAGGGTTGGTTTCGATCTCATCTCTCAGCCCTTCGAATTCACCTTTTCTTATCGCCGCAAGATTCTGCCGATCAGGTCGAGTTGCCGCAGCTTCATAAAGGTAGACTGGTATCTTCAATTCCTCAGCAACTCGCTTGCCTAACCGTTTTGCCATCTCAACACACTCACGCGTTGTAACGTTACTGATCGGTACAAACGGGACAACATCAGTAGCGCCCATTCTCGGATGCTCACCTTTATGTTTGGTCAGGTCAATCAACTCTGATGCCTTCTTAATACCTCTAAATGCTGCTTCCAGTACGGCCTCAGGCTCACCTACGAATGTCACAACTGCACGATTATGGTCAGCATCTTTTTCTTGGTCGAGCAATTCTACACCAGCACTCTTTATTTCAGCTAATATCTGATCGAGTTTTGCCTGATCCCTCCCCTCGCTAAAATTGGTGATGCACTCAACTATTTTTTCCATATATTATCCTTCCTTTTTTTATAGTATATCTGACAATATCCTCGCCAAAATAATACGGAATTTTCTTGTAATTATCAACGTTAAATATGACAAAATCAGCCTGTTTACCGGTTTCAATGCTACCGATTCGGTGAAACAAACACAATGCCCTGGCGCCGTATTTCGTAGCTCCTAAAAGAGCATCTTCAACATGCATACCATAGACAATACAGGCGAGCGCAATAATCTTTGGCATTGAATAAATCATACACGAACCAGGGTTATAATCTGAAGCGAGCGCTGGATGACAGTACAGTTTCTTATAGGTTTTAATATCAGGTTTTTTAGCAAATTGCAAAAAGAATGTTACACCTGGTAATAAAGTAGGAACAACACCTGCCTTTTTCATCGCCTTTATCCCACCCTTTGTGGAATACTCCAGGTGATCAGCTGACACACATTTCAGTTTTGCGGCAAGATATGCACCATGAATATCAGCGAATTGATCCGCATGTATTTTAAGCGCAAAACCGTATTTTTTCGCACTCAATAAAACCTTCTCGCTCTCGCGACCGGTAAAAGCAATCCTATCACAAAAGATATCACAAAAATCAGCTAATTGTGCTCTGGCAACTTTGGGGATAATCTCTTCAATGACAAGATCTATATAATCCCGGCGTCTCATCTGATCAGGGATCGTGTGAACCAGATAGGTTGGTACAATATCAAGCTCTGAATCCTTTTTCAGCCGTTTTATCACTCTGAGGGTTTTTATTTCCTCGGCAGGTGACAAACCGTAGCCACTCTTGATTTCAACGGTCGTAGTGCCGTGTTTGGCAAGGTTTTTCAACCTTTTCATGGCTGACTTGTACAGAATATCTTCAGTTGCCCGATGCGTCATACGAACCGTACTGGCAATACCACCGCCAGCTTTGGCGATCTTTTCGTATTTGACACCAGTGACGCGCATGGCAAATTCGTCTTCGCGCGAACCTCCGTAGACCAAATGGGTATGAGAATCTACCAAACCCGGACATACTACACAACCCTTAGCATCGATTACTTTTCTGGCTTTATCACTCTTTATTTGACCAACTTTTCTAATCTTACCATTTTCAACGAGTACCGAAGCGTTTTTCAAAACACTGAGTCCTCTTTTCATAGTCAGTATCTCTGAAGCGTTGCGAATCAACATAGCCATCGATTATTCTACATTATTTTTCAATTATGTCAACTGTACTAGTACTTCTAAACTCAGTACTTCGCCTGTATGCTTTTGAGCGTTTCATTGAGAATCCCCAATTCTCTAATAAGATGCACAAAAGCACAACCACCTTCATGCCACAGCACACATTTTTCCCGGTCACACTCTTTGCTTTCATTTGCGGCCTTAAATGGACAGTTTAAGCTTTCGTTCATTATACCTCCTTAGCTGATACTGATCGAACCAATTTCAGAATCAATTAGTATTATATGCTGCAAAGGATATAAGTCAAGAAACCGAAATGGGCACGTTGGGCTCAACTCCCCTCGACTCCGCTCAGGACAGGATCGACATTGGACAGACAAAAAACCCCGACCTCTGTACAAGAGGTCGGGGCATACAACTAAAAGGGAGTATCTTTTATCTCAGCACGACGAGTTTGTCAACATATATTCTTCCATTGATCGATAGCTTATAGAAATAAATACCAGCTGGAACCGCATTATTGTGTTTATCAAAACCCTGCCATATGATACTGTAGTTCCCTGAAATCTGGCATCCAGAAACAACTGTCTTGATCAACTTGCCTTGAATATCATATACTGAAAGCTCCACCATCGCATCATCTGTCAGCTGATAGCGAATTATCGTTTTATTATATGTGGGGTTTGGGACTGCACTTATCGCGAATTTATCCTGTTGGCTTTCTTCTTCTTCAATGCCAATCGGATAAGCGATATATAGATGAACACTATCCTGATAGTTTCCAACGATCAAATCTGGTGTACCATCTTCATTCCAATCATCAACCCATACTTTCAGATCTGTATAACCAGACGGAAAAGAAATCGGTGAGCCATTAGCTTCGAGCTGCACCGCAGTATTAAATACAGGATCGGCATTAGTGCCTTCATTCTCCAGATAGTAGATATACCCGTAATCCTCACCGATTACGAGGTCTTTCTTGCCATCCAGGTTAAGGTCAATTACATTTTGATTGCATCTGCTGTATTGTATTGGAGATCCACCACGCATTAGCACACTGTAGGTTGTGAAGACATAGCTTGAAGGTGTGCCACTGTTAAGATAAAGGCGAATGCGCTCTGGAGACGCATCATTTCCTATGACGAGATCAAGTAAACCATTTTCATTCCAGTCCACTACTTGCGGGGCTGAGTTATAACCGACATTAATCGGTGAACCATTTGCAATAATATCGGGTTCCTCAGTAAGGTTTCCATTGGCTAGACGGGTAAAATGGTTGATTGAACCATAACGGTCGCCGACTATCAAATCAAGCCGACCATCATTATTAAAATCCACAGCCTGTGGATTTGTGGCTCCAGTGCATCAGCCGTACGGAAGTTGGATTGTCACACCATCAGCTTGAAGATATAAAAATGTTGTAAAAACAGGGGAACTGTTTGTCCCTGAATTCGGGTAAAAACGTATTCGACCAAGCGTAAACTCACCGAGCAACAAATCTTTCAGTCCATCTCCATCCCAATCAACCACGCATGGATCAGCGTGCCCACCACTCACTCTTATCGCACTGCCACCTGCATAGATATAGACGAAATCATTATACATCGGTGGCGTGGCAAACACACTGAAAGCCAAGATAAAAACAAGAATCATGATTTTTCGCATAGTACCTCCTTTTACATTTACCCTGATATCTTGTAAACACTTAAGCCTTTACAAAACCTGCGATCCATCACCCATTTTTCCTATTTCTTTATATATAAATAATAAATACAAATGCATTATTGTCAATAGCTAATGATATCGCTCAGCACAGAGTCAACGAGCCGAATCTCTGCTACCCAGGTCTATTGCTCAAACGATCTGGCAACCGATGGATCAGTTATGATCATATAGTCAGCCAGAGATATGTACTGGGTGAAGTTAACATCTGGAAATTGGTCATCCGGAAACGAGGATATTACAAGAATTTTTAGTTCCGGGTCATATCTTTTCAACTGCTCTACAACCCCGAAATACTCATCACTGTGAAATTTGCCGTTTACGTGCATGATTTTTTTGTCTTTGTTCTGTTCACGGTATTGAATAATAGAATATGCCATCGTTGCATCCCAGAGGGATTGCCCCTGGTTTATTTTAAAAATCATCATAGCCGGCGGCATTTTCTTTTGCATCTTATCACCGGACATGAGCGTATCTTTTTTTATGAGCAGAGGTTCTAAAACTTTCTGGACCTTCAGCAGTTTTTTCCGGTATTCACCAGTTGCCGTATCATAAGGTAAGGGAGCAAAAAATGACTTTGCCGTTTCAGATATCACAAGTAATGCATCTTGTCCCCTTGTCCTGGCGATATTAGTATAACGCATCGGTGCATTTGCAGCAATGACATCGATCTTTGATGTTTTTGCGAACTTCATCATTGGTCGGTAATCTTCATAATTAATCCATACCCGGGCGTCTTTTTTAAAATGCTTCTCAGTTATTTGACCGTTAAGATACTCATCTAATATAACCTGGACATCACGGTCAAACATCTCCAGAGAAAGGGCAAGTGAATTACCATATCGATCATGCAGTTTCTGGAAAAGCAGCAATTCAAGATAGTGCGCAACCGCATCATTATGTTCTTCACCAAA
>JAUWLY010000312.1 GCA_030613445.1 Candidatus Stahliibacteriota bacterium
TCCGAAAAGTTCATAAAGACGGTCACATTATCTGGGTACAAGAAACCGTCAGGCTTATGCGCGATTCAAATAATCGTGATGTTGTATTAATTGTTTGTGAAGACATAACCGATCGCAAGCGGACAGAGCAGGCGCTGCAAATTAGCAAAGAACGTTACCAGATGGCTACACAGGCCGCAAAGGTCGGCGTGTGGGATTGGAACCTGCAGACCGGCGAATTCTACCTCGACCCGAACGTCAAGGCGCTTCTGGGCTACACCGATAAGGAAATCCCTAACGACATCGAGGTCTGGACGACCTACGTTCACCCGGACGATAAGCAGTCCGTTATGGAAGCCGTCCAGGCGCATTTAGAAGGACGAACGCCTGAATACGTCTATGAGCATCGGATGCAACACAAGGATGGCTCCCTGCGCTGGTTTCTCGTTCGCGGGACGGCGATCCGAGACGCACAGGGCAACGCCATTCGGTTGCTGGGTACCGATACCGACGTCACCGAGCGAAAGCTGGCGGAAAAAGAACTTCAAAAATACCGTGACCACCTCGAGGAAATAATAAAAGAACGTACTGCAGAGCTGACAGCGGTAAATGAACAACTAAAACAAGAAATCACCGAACGTGAGTGGATTAAAAAAGCTTTACTGGAAAGCGAAAAGCAATACAGGGGGCTATTTGAAAACGCCATTATCGGTATTTATAAAACAACGCATGACGGAAAAATTGTAGCGGCGAATCCAACTCTGGTCAAAATGCTAGGCTATTCCTCGTTTGAAGAACTTACCGAATACAATCTGGAGAAAAAAAAATTCACGTCTTATGAGAGAAGTTTATTTAAAGAGATGCTTAAGCGGAATGGTGAGATTATAGGAATGGAGAGTAAATGGCTTAGAAAAGATGGTAGTGCGCTACACGTTGTAGAAAACACAAAAGCGATTCGAGATAAAAATAGTAAGATTATCTATTATGAAGGAACTGTGGAAGACATCACCAGGCAAAAGAAACTTGAGGAAAACATTGAAGAACTGCGCGAGGAGTTGGTCCATGTATCACGGGTTACTACCATGGGAGAACTTGTTGCGTCACTGGCGCATGAAATCAATCAGCCCCTGACTGCTATCCTCAGTAATGTACAGGCAGCTCAGCGATTTCTTGATGGCAACACGCCGAATCTTGATGAGCTGCGCGAAATCATGTCAGATATTGTAAAGGACAACAAACGAGCAGTTGAGGTGATTACAAAGCTCCGGGCATTATTGAAAAAAGACATCACTAATTTCCGTCCTCTGGATATCAACGATGCTATTAAAGAAATCATTTCCTTTGTACAGAGCGATATGGTAAGAAAAAATGTGGTAATTGTAACCGAGTTAGTTGCAGATATCCCGCTTATTTTGGGTGATCGTGTTCAATTACAGCAGGTTATTCTCAATCTAATCATGAATGGTGCAGATGCCATGGCAGATACTGAACCCGCGCTGCGTAAACTGATAATACGGACTGAAATGCAGGATGAGCAAAATGTGAAGGTTACAGTACAAGATTTGGGTACAGGGTTTAACGTGGATACGATCGAACATATGTTTGATCCATTTTATACGACCAAACCCAAGGGAATCGGTATAGGACTTTGGATCAGCCGGTCAATTATTGAGGTTCATAAAGGGTTTTTGCAGGCTGAGAACAATTCTGATAAAGGAGCAACGTTTTGGTTTGTAATTCCCGTAGGGATGTTGGAAGTGAACTAAAATTGGAAATTAAAAATTTCCAGGTCCCAACTTCAGTCATTTTAATCACTTTTATGTTATATGTTTGAATTAACTCCAATTATTTACGTCGTTGATGACGATGCCTCAGTGTGTAAGAGTCTGAAGAGGTTAATCACATCTATGGATTTTCATGTAGAAACATTCATATCGGCACAGGAATTCCTGCGCTTTGACAGGTCTGATAGACCTTGTTGTCTTATTCTCGACATCAGAATGCCTGGAATAAGCGGACTTGCTCTGCAAGAAGAATTAACCGTAGCAAACTGCACCATTCCCATTATCTTCATAACCGGACATGGCGACATTTCAATGAGTGTACGAGCAATGAAGAAGGGGGCGGTCGATTTTCTAACTAAACCCTATGACGATCAGGATCTGCTGGATGCAATCCATAAAGCTATTGAACAAGATATATCTACAAGACAAGAACAGTCCGAAATTTCAGAAATACAAAAGCGTGTTGATTCTTTGACTTCTCGTGAATGCGAAGTATTTGCTCTTGTTGTTACCGGCATGTTGAATAAGCAAATTGCCTATACCTTCAAGATTAGTGAAAAAACAGTCAAGGTGCACCGGGCACGCGCCATGCAAAAGATGCATGCCAAATCCCTTGCCCATCTGGTCCGGATGGCAGATAAGGTAGGGATAGAAAAGTAAACTAATAAATCACAAAACCCAAATATCCAAAAGATTGGACTAAAGTCTTATCTTTGTTTCCCCAATGTCCAATTGCAAAACCTCTTGTTTTATATATAATAATGTAGGTTATGCAATGGGGTGACAGACAATGATTGAAACTAAATCCATTATCTATATTGTGGATGATGATAAATCTATTCTTAAGGCGTTAAAGCGCCTCATGATGTCTGAGGGGCTTGAAGCAGAAACATTCGCTTCAGCCAAAGATTTTCTCCGTTGCGAATATGAGAACAAACCAGGAATTCTGATTCTCGATTTAAAGATGCCGGATATGACCGGTTTTGAATTGCAGGAACACCTGGCTTGCTCCGGGTCCAAGATGCCGATTATATTCATAACAGCCTTTGACAATACAGAGATGCAAAATAGAATCAATAAACCCGAGGTAGTAGCCTGTCTCCAAAAACCATTTACTGATAAAGATCTACTGAATGCAATTCATCTTGCTATGAACCATAGGGAAATTTAGAAAAGAAGTGAGTCAAATGAGACCGCAACCCTTGACAAAATCAATATTTCATCAAGGCTTTGCTCATTAAAAAAGGAGAATCGGTATGATATCAACATTACTTAGAAACTGGTGGACCCTTTTAGCTAAAGGAATTGTTTTAATTGTTTTATCAATTTTGGTATTCAGCAAACCTGCTGAAGCCATTCTCGGACTGGCCATTTTCATTGGTATAGGTTTTCTGCTGTCAGGTATTCTGCATACCATTTCTGCCTTGGCCTTCAGAAAAGAGATCAAACGCTGGGGTTGGTACCTGGCTGAAGGTTTGGTCGATCTGTTTTTTGGCATTTTATTCTTGGCCAAACCACAATTAACCGCTAACCTAATAGTATTTATGGTTGGGTTCTGGTTTATGTTTTATGCCATTACCGTTTTGATCTCAAGCTTTTATTTAAAAGAAGAAAGTAACAAAAAATGGTGGGTCGAACTGATATTGGGCATACTTGGTGTACTGTTTAGCTTTCTCATCATTTTTAATCCATTTGCCGGAGCCTTAACCATTGTCTGGCTTCTCGGATTTTCTTTCCTGATGGCGGGCATCTTCA
>JAUWLY010000051.1 GCA_030613445.1 Candidatus Stahliibacteriota bacterium
GCCCGGATCTAAATCATCCCATATACCGGCAATCATCGCCTCTGGACCATCACTATCCGGTATCCCAGTATTCGTATAATCATACGTTGATGCACTACCCATACAAATCCACCCATTAGAACAAATCGAAATCTGAGTATAGTTAACCCCATAATACCTAAAGGTAAACGGCAAACTGACTTGAACCGTTTCATCATCACCCAAATCCAATGATGTCCCTGGATTCTGACTCTGCGTACTGTCAATCGCAAACCACGCAAAGACCGGTGACTGCAAATGTGGACCACCTGAATAGTACGAATAATAAAGACCCGTGTCTGACGGCACTAACTGACCAACTGACACAATTAGGTCCAGGGTATCTATGTAACCATCTGCAATAATAATTAGGTCAAAATCTACGCTATGGCCATAAGGTGTTGAAGAAGCCGCGGAGATAGTAAAAGGATCCGCCGTATTGGTCTTTTCAGAATCCGGTAGAATATCTCCATAAAACCCTAGCGAATCGCTAATTGTGATATAGACATCATTGGTTTTTAGCTTACCCTCTGTATTATCCGCCGAGATAAGCCCTGAATTGTGTAAGGTCACGACAAAATCAGCTGTCTCACCTGGCTCAAGAATACCATTATTACCATCAAGTATCAGGTGATCAGTAACCAACAGGTATGGTGCATTGACTGGTGGTGTACCCTGGATTGCATCGAGGTCAAACCCAGCATATTGGCCGCTCGAAGAACTACCATCATCATTAATCCTTATATAACGAGCTTCACTCAACCCAGCCGTAGAAAGATCAAAACTCGCGGTTCCACTCGCCGTGCCGCAGGAAGACCATGGTCCATACCAATCATCGCTTGCCAGGACTTCATAACCTTCATTAGTACCGTCATCACCCTCATAGACTGTAAAATCATCACCTGCTGAGTTGTGTATCGGTGTATCATATCCCATATCAAGGACTATAAAACCGTTTTGCCCGAGGGAAAAAAAGATATCATCTTGAGGGCCGAGCGCTGCCCGCGGACGTGTCTTGTTCGATTGTTCTGCATGATTTGCATAGCGACACAGAACCGGTTTGAATACATGTAGATATGTTGAGTCCGAAGTTAGCAAAACATCACCCACAGAAATACTGCCAGTTGCTGGCACGGTAACATTAGTGATCGTTTTGGGTACATAGCCGTTTGCTGAAAGCCGCACATCATAATTGCCTGGTGCGATCATTTTGTGGAAATCACCAAGTACGGGATCTGTGTACACGTCAATCCTATCTGGGTTGAGTATCTCAACACGTGCATATAATGGCGTAAGGGTGAGTGAATCTTTAGCAAAACCTTCAATACCCCAACCCGCACGATCACAGACTTCCATCAAAGCATCGCGATTCTCATAGCAGATCTGATCTATTTCCGAAGACCCTGAAGGTTCAAGCGTCTCAATCGTTGCCGCGAGTACACCATTTGTACCGATCGAGAAATCCTGTAATGAACCGGTAATCTGGTACCAGTCATAGCCATTGATGATCGTCAGGTTTGCCGCACTTGCATATACTTGAGAAATATTGATTATATGTTGACTATCGGGCGGATCCGCATTAGAATAATCCCACGGATAATTTACATACTGAGCTACTGAGTGATAGTTATATTCCAGAGATATATTGTTCTCTTCAAGATGCTGCATTATCCACCTGGTTTCGATCTGGGAGGATGGGCTCGGACTACCACCTTCGCCACCCCAGAAATAACCATAATCACGATTCAGGTCGACATTATTTGCGTTTCTTCTGGTATTAGCAACTTTACCGTCTGGATTGATCGTGGGTAAAATCCATATTTCACGGTTGTTAACGAGATCCTGGACTTGTGTATTAGAGGCATAATTAGTCAGTAAATAGCGTAGAAAATAGAGCGGAACTTCAGCACCGATATGTTCATCGCCGTGCATATTTCCTGGCAGTCTTATCTCTGCCTCGTTCTCTTCGATACCCGGATTGTCCGTCACCCGCATCGCCCAGATCGCCCGTCCTTGCACACTATAACCGATCGTATCGAGCCGGCATATAGCCGGGTAATTAGTCACGAATGAGTCAAGGACAAGATAAATCTGATCATAGGTGTGGTAAAAACCCCTATTAAAGATTTCATCCCGGTAAGCTTGATAATCTTCAATAAGAACATGGGTCTTATAACCCGCAGCTTTCAATTCTGCTATTTCTTTGTCTGTGACAAGGGCTTTTGCAAAATCCTGACCAGCATCGATAACGGTTATATCAAACTTCCTCAATTTATAAACTTCATCGTGGTCAGGAAGATCGATCTTAACCAGCCTAACTGTCTCGCCAGCATATGCTGCAATAAAACTAATAATCAAAAGCAATATGATGATAAATCTTTTCATCCTACTCCTTTACAACGACTATCAAACCCTAATTGATGTAACAATTAAAAAGTTTACTTGACTAAGATAACTTTTTCCCAATGCCTTGCTGCATCGGCTTCAAGCAATACAAAATAGGTACCAGCAGAAAGCAGACGACCAGAATGATCTGTACCATCCCAGATGACTTGGTCGGATTGTCTTATAGTCGAATAGTCCCATTGCCCCTCGGTCCTGAGACCCTCGGGATCGAAGGATCTAACCAACCGACCTGTAGCATCGTAGATTTCTAGCGCTATGCCTTCTGCCCTATGCACTGTGCTAAATCTGATATTCGTAATCTTTCTAAATGGATTTGGATTTATCGAGAGAGCCAGTGCCTGGTTCTCGATGTTATTGACTGGTGTTTCATTGATGCCTATTACGATATCGACTTTTTCCAGACAAGAATAATCACCCCAGCCATAATCAGCATTATTGCCTCTTACATAGAAATAGTACTCACCTTCTGCATGGTCGGTAAATGAATAAGATGTATCAGGGATACTCGACGATACCGTACTAACATCATTGAATAGACATACCGGTGATATGTCATCCACATAGAAACCTATATTTAAAGTATTACCGTCAGTCATGCTTCGAAATCTGAAGTAAACTGATTTACCTACCCAGTTAGCGAGTGAATATGCTTTTCTGACCCAACCACCTGAGTTTGAACTGTACCGATCATCCAAACAAAACCATTCTTTTAGGTTTTCTGATATCTCGGCAACGGCAACATCATAATTTGTTTCAAGATTGTACCAGCACCAGAAAGTCAGTGAATCACCCGACTCCACCAAATAAGGATGGAGTGTACGAACTGCATGGTTCATATTGTCCTGGTTACCGGAAAAGAAACTGTGTGAACTGGAATGTGATTGAGCCGTGGAAAGAGTAAAACCCTCTAATTGCCAGCGGCTCGTGCCTGATTCCAGGTCATCCTCAATCACTGTTGGATTTGACAATTCAACGAGCTCCCAATGAGTCGGGTTATTATCGAAGCTATTCAAGGCATGCCAATAGATCGTAAAATCAGTGCCTACTGTGCCCAACGGATAGATGATCGGCGGCGCCACAAAACCGTCTTTAATAAGGATCAAAGAATCAGAAAAACCCGCAAGATATTTCGATGATTTAAAGACCTGTCGTGAAATAAAATCCAATTGACTGGTGCTTTGATAAAATGAAGTACCTATCTCCGCGCCATAGAAGAGTGCTGATAATCCTGCCACCCATTTATTATACCCATAAACCCAGTCTCTTGTATTACCACAGGTCGGGTAAGGATTAGAATGAGATTGACCTGGCGTATAAGTACCACCGCCAATCCGCTGCATCATACTCGCCATATGCGCGCCCTTTGAATCGTAGAGCGTAGAATCTGGGGTGCCTGCTGCTTTATAGCCCCAGGGATACATAACCTGTTCACCATAGCTGTGTAATGAAAAACCCGTGCTTATGCCATGCTCACGGATAAAAGTTGTATATGCCCAGATCTCATCACCCGAATAAGCAAAAGCACCCGGGAATATCGCCCCAGATGGTTCATGGCTGCACTGACCTTCATCCGCTGCTCCCCAGTAACCATCAACATCGCCACAAACTCCGCCGCCATAATTGCGGTTTGGATCAGTACCAATGCTGCCACCAAACGGCTCACGGTTTTTGCGCCACCAGAGTCCATCTGGGTAGTCATAATCATAGCCATCGACATTAATCACGGGCCAACAATATATCTCGGTCGTATTGATGATCTCTGTAATCTCTGCGACATTGCCATAAGAGACAAGCATTGAATCAGCAAAAAATAAAACTGCCTGCGGCGTAGCCCATTCGCGTGAATGATGGGCGCCGTCAAGTGTAAACTTGGGTTCATCCTCTTCGATATTCACATTGTCTGATATCTTAATGCCGTAGATCCATCTACCAAGGTAAGTCGTGTTTGGCAGCGAGTCGATTTTACAGATGCTTGGGTAACTGGCTGCCATACCCCTAAGTGAATCAGTCATGTCGTTATACGAGCAATAAGAGCCTCGATATTTATCTCTTTCGTGTTCCAGGCTGTATATCGTGATCTCATAGGGCAAACCCGATGCCTTAACCTGGTCAAGACCATCTTGGTCCATAACCAAATCATACCATTCACCATAATGTCCTGCTGCAATATCCAGATCATATTTTGGTGATATACGTGCTAAATCAGACCAGGAAGATACATATACCCGTACGATCATATGTTGAGCAAAACCAATAGCTGCGACCATACATAGAACAACAAATAATCTTTTCACATAATCTCCTTGAGGTTTTTAAATCATATTAACAAATAACCAATATTAAACCTTTACGAGACTTAAATCTAAAAATAAAACTCTTCCTTAATTTATATCCTTACTAATAATATACGCCATAATACTGAATCTGTCAAGTATTGATTTGTCCGTAAATCCGTCTATAATTAATCGATGAAATTACTCCTTACCGCTGATATCCACCTCAAAAAGGGTAATTCAAAACGAATCGATGTTCTGAAGTGGTTGATTGATAAAGGAACTGCGCTCGAAATAGACTATTTCATCATTGCTGGTGACCTGTTTGAGTCAGATGCTGATGCTAGAAGGCTGCGTCCGGAAACAAAGAAAATCTTTGAAAAAGCAAGCACCGAATTCCTTATCCTCCCAGGTAACCATGATGCCAAATCGTTCAATCCTGATTATGACTATGGCAAGAATGTCATCCAGCTAACCAAGACACCCTTTGAAATAATCAAAGCCGGTGATCTGGTCGTATGTGGTGTACCTTATCAAAACAAACGTTTCAGTGAATGTATTAAGGATATCCCGAATCAGATCGACTTGCTAATTGCTCACGGCACTCTCTATGATCAATCATTCATATATTCCATGCTCGATGATGAAGAAACACAATATATGCCAATCCATCCAGCAAATTTAGAGAATATTGCACGTTTTGTTGCCTTAGGTCATTTACACAGCCGCAATATTGAGAAAAAATATGAAAACACATATGTTATCTACCCTGGTTCTCCAGTTGCGCTTGATACAAAATGCAACTCGCCAAGATATTGTTATCAAATAAATATCATGGAAAATGAAATCAAAATAAAAAAAATCGAGGTGGCTATCTCTCCATACTGGAATACCAGAGAATTCTTCGTCTTCCCCGGCAATGAAGAAAAAATAATAGAAACAATACAAAATCACCTGATTAGTATAAAAGGACAGGATATTATACCGCATATCGTAGTCAATGGCTATATCGCTGAAACTGACACGGGTTTCCAGGCACAATTAGAGGTTATTGAGCAAAATAGTCTGGAGGATTTCCCTGAATTGAGAATTGATCACGCGGCGGTTCAGTCATGGGATAGGATCATCAAGAATCCAATCATCAAAGAATTTGTCGATAAGACTGACAAACTTGATGATGAACTACGTATGAAAATCTTCGAGATCACTTTTCCTGTTTTTAGTGAAGTACTTGAATGAAAATAGAAAAATTCAAAGTCCGAAACTACGGTCCGATAAAAGAATTGGTTCTTAAACCCGATAAGTTTCAGTTGATCTTTGGCATGAATGAATCAGGTAAAACTGCGCTCGTTGAAGCCTTGAGCTATGTGCTATTCAAGAAAAACCCCCTCGTCCTAAGATATGGCAAACCTGAAGATATCACACTCGAAATAGAAAATAACGGTACCATTTATACGCTGCCTACAAAAAAGATGAAATTGCCGCTGCCCGACTCTGAGATCAGTGGTATCATGTATGTCCAGGCATCAGAATCCTCGGTTTTTGGCACCAAAGGCCAAATCAGTTTCTGGGATGGTATAAAGTCTATTTTCAGTAAGATAGGTAGTGGCATGACCTTTGCCCGACTCGATGAAAAGATATTCAAGGTAGTTGGGCTAACACCCAGGAAGGCCGAGTGGGTAGAAGAAAAAAAAGAAAAGATTGAGGTAGATGAAAAAAGGAAGGAACAGCTTGAAGCCTATCTGCAAAAAATAAATGATATCGAAAAAAAAGAAGCCATCTTGGCTCAATCTATCGACCGAAGAAAGATGCTTAAAAGACAATTGACGGAAATAGAAACCTCCAGGAATTACAAAAACTACAAAGAGCTATCCTCACTCTATACTGATTATCTTGAAAAGAAAACCGAATTACAGTCCTTTGAGCGATACAAGTATGACTACCTGACAACCTGGCAGCAACTTGAACTGAAACAACAGAAGGGAAAAGAAGATGAAGAACGACAAAAAGAAATGACTACAGAAATAGAGAAGTTAGAAAAAGACATCGTGGAACTGAAACGAAATCAAGACGTCATCGATATCAAAGGGTTTAAGCAGTATCTTATTAGAGCCCAACAAAAAACCAGAAAGTCTCCCTTTATCTATCCATCAATCATCCTCGCGGCATCAGTTGTTCTATCAATTATCTTGTTCTTTACCGTAGGATTCATTCCAGCAGCGGTATTGCTCGCTGTTGGCCTTGTATTCGCTGCTTATGGGCTGTATAAAGGACAGGTAGATAAAGAGCTGACAACCAGAAGGGACGAAATCTTAGCAAAAGCAAAAAAGGTGTTTCCAGATCTATCTAATCTCGACGAACTCACCGACGAAATTGAGCTTATCCAAGAGACAATGCTAAGAAAAGAAACTCTCGTGGAAGACAAAAAGAAACGTCTAACCCGTCTTTGTCAGGCCCACGAAATAACCAAGATTGACAGAGCTCTTGGTGAAATAAGAAGTAAAACCGGGCTTGCTGAATTGTCCGATCTCAAAGATAAAATACATAAACAACAGAGCATAAAGAATGAAATGAGTAACCTTGGCGGCAGAATTGCGGGCATGCTCTCTGAGCAAAATGATAATCGCTGGAAAGGGTTGATAGAAAAAATGAAAACAAATAGTCCACAAGAAGAAGTCGATATATCAATGGAACAAGAACTGAGAACTGAACTCAAAAAACTAGAAGTGCGCACAAATGAATTAATGCATGAGGTTCACCTTTTCAACGAAATCCAGAGAAAAACCCATAATATAACCGATATACGCTCGGCATTTGTTGAACTTGACAGATTGAAAAAAATATTGAAAGACTACGACCTCGAAAAGAATGCAGCTCTGGAGGTACGTAAGATTCTGCAACAGATGAGTAGTGATTTAGATACTATTATCGACGACATAATGCAAGGCAGTAAAAGCCTCAGCCGCTATTTTGCATTGGTGACTGACCGCTATGAGCAAGTTAACATAAAAAACAAAAATTTCGTCGTCAGAGACAAAAAAGGCAAGGAATTCGCCATAGATGAATTGAGTAGTGGAACAAAAGACCAATTATTTGTTTGTTTTAGACTAGCCGCACTGAAAAAGATGTATCCTGAAGGTGCATTTCTGATTCTCGATGATGCCTTTGTTTTTGCGGACTGGTCGCGCCGTCAAAAACTCGTCGAGCTACTCAAGGAATTCGTGGACCAAGGCAATCAGATAATATACTTAACTTCAGATGACCATACGCGTGAGTTGCTCAAAGAATACGGCGCCCAAGTGACTACATTGTAATATCCACCTGCAATGCGAATCTTTTCGACCGCACAACCGCTCCAAAATGAGATACCCAGGAAGATACTCTTGAAAATAAGCGGTATCGGTCTATAATCTCATACTAATGCGGTTACCTGAAAACATTACAGGAAAGATTCTCGAGGTTATCAGCATGCCTGATTTGACATGGCGCACTGTACGCCTACACCGGAAAAAATTAAACCGGTTACAGAGAAACTTGCGCGCACTCTCTCATGATTTCGCACATCGTACAGCCTCTGCAGATAAATTCTCTGACGCATACTTTGCCTACAATTTCCCCATGAATCTTGCAAAAATAAGGATTGTGGTTCTCCAACTCCAGCATCTTTACCCTCAAGTGTTTGAGCATCTAACTGAATTCAGAATTTGCGACATCGGTTGCGGCGAAGGCGCCGGGATGCTCGGCATCTATTACGGGCTGCAAGAATTCAGAAAACTAAGCTTCTTTGGTTTTGATACCTCGCCTCATATGCTCAGGAAATGCAAAGATATGATGCGTTGGTTGAAAAATGGCGACGCGCGCGTTCAAACCAGACTTCAGCAACAAGATATGTCGCATGGTCTTTTGAAAAAGAAAGTAGCTAAATACGATATCGTCATATTGGCAAATTCCCTAACCGAGATGTTCACCGATGGAGCAATACCAGTGAATTTCATTGAGCGTCTCTTAAAAAGCTGTACTGATAATGGAGTGATAATAGTAGTCGAACCCGCAACAAAGAACCTGTCCCGACGGCTCATGACCCTGCGCAACGATATTATCAATCGGCAAAAAGGACAGGTGCTCCTGCCCTGCCTCCATTCTGAAATGTGCCCGCTCATTGATATCCGAAAACAAAAGGATTGGTGCCACCAGTCGATATTCTGGGACCCACCAGATTATATGAATATTTTGAACCAGGGTCTGAATCGAGAAATTGACCGTCTGAAATTTTCCTATCTGGTTATCACTCAGAAAAATTTCGCAAGGCACGATTTCAATGCCTTCCTTGTTATTAGCAATCTCCTCAAAGAAAAAGGCAAGAAAAGGTGCTTTCTGTGTACACCAACAGATAGAGTTGAGTTGGTGCGGCTCAATAAATTAAAATGTCCAACAAACAGTGAATTCGATAAAATTCTAAAAGGGGATATTATTTCCTTTAAGAATATGGTACAAACCAAACCGCAGCACTGGCAAATAACTGAAGATACACAAATAAAAATATTAGTTAGTAAAAATATTTGAGCAGATTACCAGTTTTCTTTGATTGATTTTGTTAAATAAAAGCTCAAGTAATACAGGTCCGCCATTTTGCTTTTCGGGCCATCAATATGTTAAAAATATAGTACAGGATGATCAGAGAAAAATATGCTGAATCTATCCTAATCGCAAGCAAAATTGCCATATTTCATTTCTGTGGTCATCGCGCTTTATGCCGATTAAGTCAAATCCTGCGCTTTCATACAGACGTCTTGCCCGTTCATTATAAGTATAAACACTTACCTGCAATTCTTCCCAGTCAAGTGCCCGTGCCCGCTCTATTAGCATACGCAACACTCTTTTGCCAATCCCCTTAGACCGCTCATCTTTCCTTCCAATTACAATAGGTAAACAGTCCCTACACAAACCTGCATCACCTATTGGGATCCATTTATTTTTAGTCCTAATCTCTATTATGTAAAACTCACACTTTTCTACAAAGAAGCGATACATTCTCTCAACAATCTTATAGTCGTATGGAGATACGCCTTTACCTTCTGAAAAATACAACACTTCAGCATCTTGATACCATGGAAGGGCAGTTTTTATATCTTCTGGAAGTTTAGCTGGACGTAATCGTAGATTCTTGTCTGTGAGATTCATCTTCTCTTTCACTATTTTATGTATCCTCCTGCGCATGTGTGATAGCGACTACAGATAACAATTCCAATTTTAACAGTATCACCCATTTTTTTTCTACTATTTGCAAAATTTAATCAAGTTAACTGTCATCCCATGAACTGCCGACTTAGGTATTTGCGATACTCTCTTTGATATTATCTGGGTATGATTCATTCTATTTCATATTTAAAATCTCTTATATGCATACCGTAGATTTCCTGAAATCCATGCTTTTTATAAAACAAAGCTTCATCTGGATCAGTTATCAAAACAATGTCATAATATCCTTTAAAATAATCAACTGCGTGTGTCATCAGATGCGAACCAATGCCTTTGCTCTGATGTGTTTCTAAAACTTCAAGCAAACTGATAAAGGCATGCATTGCTCCGTCACTAATTGCTGTAAGAAAAGCCACTAACTTACCATCTTCTCTTGCAGTAACAATTAAATCGGAACCATTCAAGAGTTTTTCCTTCAGCTTTAATGATGGCGGCGATTTCCAACCTTGAAAAAAACAGTCAAGTTCACCCGGCTTAATATCATCATTTATTTTGTATTCAACCATTACTATATTTCAAATTCTCCCTTTCCAACATAAACAGACTTACCACCAATTTTCACAATATACTTATTATCCCTGATCTCACCTTTCATCAATATTTTTGATGGCCGACCCATTTCTATCCCCTGTTCGTTCTCAATTTCAAAAGATTGTCCAAAAACATTATGTTTTAATAAATATCCTGTTAAAGGTCCTGCTGCAGACCCGGTAGCCGCGTCTTCTATGATACCTAAATGTGGAGCAAAAAATCGGGTGTGGAGCTCAGCACTCGGCTTCGTGGTCTCTCGAGTAAATAAATAAGGACCTCTGGGCTCATTACCGAAGATTTTCTTTAACTCATTAGCATTTCCTTCTGCACGTTGCACTGCAGAAAGACTCTTGACCGGAATAATGAGCATTTTATTACCTGTTGATACCTCTTCAATAGGCAAATCATCTGAAATATCTTCTGAAGATAGGTTAATTAAACTGGCAATCACTTTTTTATCTGTGTATTGAGCAAAAAATTCTGGTTCATTCTGGGTCATCCAGATGACGTCGCTTTTCTTTTCAAGTGGGATAATACCGACTTTTGTTTTCAACCTCAATATATCTTTTGTTTCATGCCATATATCTAATATATTCATAATTGAAAATGCAGTACCTAATGTTGGATGACCAGCAAAAGGTAATTCTATACCTATTGAAAATATCCTTATATCAAAATCTGCTAATGGATCACTGCTATTATAAATAAATGTTGTTTCTGAATAATTGATTTCATTCGCTAATTTCTGCATTTGTTCAGTACTCAATCCATTGGCATTTGGGAAAACTGCCAACTGGTTGCCTGAATAAAGTTTATCTGTGAAAACATCAATAAAAATACATTCTTTTTTCACAGCTCCTCCCAATTGAATTTAACCATTCAACCGATTACCATTTAACTAAAATTATTGTTCTTCTTGTTCTTCCTTGGGCTCGTAATGGAAAAATTGCATCGTTGAAATGCCATGTCCCTGGCTGACTGATCTAAGATCAGTAGCATAACCAAAGGACTTGGCTAGAGCCAAACTTGCGGTTATAATCTTTTCTTTCTTATTGCTTTCAATATTGAGGATCTTTCCTTTGCGGGCATTAAGGTCGTTTATCACATCACCCAGATATATTTCCGGTACAATAATCTCCAGGGACATAATCGGTTCAAGGAGTATCGGTTTGCCCCGCATAAAACCATCCCTAAATGCCATCTGGGCCGCAACCTTGAAAGAAAGTTCTGAGGAGTCTGTAGGATGATACGCTCCGTCGAGCACCTCGACGTCCACGTCGATTACACGATACCCCCAATACACGCCGATCTCAACCTGCTCGCGTATACCCTTTTCAATTGCCGGAATGAACTCTCTTGGAATAACACCTTCTTTAATCTTATTTTTGATTGCTATACCTTTATTTCTTTCAGCTGGTGTGATTTTGATTGTTACAATACCATACTGACCCCTACCTCCAGTTTGCTTTATGAACCTGCCTTGTGCAGTCACTGGCTCAGTAATCGTTTCTCGGTAGGAAACCTGAGGTTTACTCACATTACATTCAACCCCAAACTCCCGTTTCAAACGATCAACAATGATTTCCAGATGCAGCTCACCCATACCTGCTATGATCCGCTGTCCAGTTTCGTCATCAGTCTTCACTTTAAATGTCGGATCCTCAATTTGCAGATATTTAAG